>JAFPJV010000109.1 GCA_017425065.1 Paludibacteraceae bacterium | reverse complement strand
AGATTATAAGAACGAATACCATGTATTCTACGTGAACCACAATGCCAAAATGGATGAGCAGCGAATGAAAGAGGCGTTATATCCAAATCCGAGCGGAAACTACTACTGCTATGTTTTTGATGAGGAAGTGAAACTCTCTTCGCGAATCAATATAGCTAAAATTCTATTCGATGCTCGCACGAATCCTCATCTCAATTACGAAGAAGGCTCGCCAATCTTAATGAAAGGTGAGGACTTGCTGAATTATATAGTATAGGTAGCTCATCTTTGTCTTTATAGCGTTTATGCTCGCACATCCATGTGCGTTTTTCTTCGTTCCGTTCGCGGTACTTTAGTTCCGCGTTTTGTCTTTTCCTGAATTTAGTAGACAGTTTTTGACTTAATTTCCTAAGTACCTGGACAAAGTACAAAGGGAGACATCCCCCCGGCTCCCTCTCAAAGGGGGAAAAAGGGTGTATGGTGTACAGTGTATAAAAAAAATGACATACAAATTTGTGTATGTCATTTTTTTTGTTGTGTTCTCTTATGCGAGGCGGGCTTTGATGGCGGCGGATTCTTTTTCGTAACCCGGTTTGTCAAGCAGGGCGAACATGTTCTTCTTGTACGCCTCAACGCCCGGCTGGTCAAAGGGATTGACGCCCAGCAGGTAGCCGGATATACCGCATCCGCGCTCAAAGAAATAGATGAACTGTCCGATATTGTATTCATCCACGCGCTCGAACTCGATGAGTATGTTGGGCACGCCGCCGTCGATATGTGCCAGACGTGTACCGAGTTCCGCCATCTTGTTCACTTCGTCCACGCGTTTGCCGGCGAGGAAATTCAGTCCGTCGAGATTCTCATCGTCGTGCGGCACGCGTACTTCGCGGTTGGCTTTCTCGATGGAGATGACGGTCTCGAAGATGCTGCGTTCGCCGTCCTGAATCCACTGTCCCATGGAATGCAGGTCGGTTGTGAAATCGACGCTTGCGGGGAAGATGCCTTTGTGCTGCTTGCCTTCCGACTCGCCGTAGAGCTGTTTCCACCACTCGGAGAAATAGTGCAGACGCGGGTTGAAATTGACGAGTATCTCAATCTTCTTGCCGGCCTGGTACAGGGCGTTTCGCATAGCGGCATACTGGCATGCCGGATTCTCGGCGTAGGGCACGTCAGCCGCCGTCCGGCGCTCCATGTCCTGTGCCCCTTTGACTAATGCGCGGATATCGAATCCGGCAACGGCTATCGCCAGCAGTCCGACGGGCGTGAGCACGGAGAAACGTCCGCCTACGTTGTCGGGAATGACAAAGGTCTTGTAGCCTTCTTGGGTCGCGAGCGAACGCAAAGCTCCTTTCGCACGGTCGGTGACGGCCACGATGCGCAGCTTGGCTTCGGCCTTGCCCACCTTCTTCTCCAGCATGGTCTTGAGCAGACGGAAAGCCAATGCCGTCTCGGTGGTCGTGCCGGATTTGGAGATATTGATGATACCGAACTGCTTGTCGTCGAGAAATTCCATCATGTCCGCCAGATAGTCTTCGCCGATATTGTTGCCGGCATAGACGATATAGGGGTTCTTGCGGTCTTTGGCCTGGAAGGCGTCGAACGAGGAAGCCAAGGCTTCGTTGACGGCGCGTGCTCCAAGATACGAACCGCCGATACCGGCGACCACGACTACCTCGCAGCGTTCGCGCAGCTGCTTGGCTGTTTGTTCCACTTCCGACAGGAAATCCGGCGTGATGGAGGAGGGCAGCGTGACCCATCCGAGGAAGTCGTTACCGGCTCCCTGACCGTTTTCCAAGAGTTGGTTGCATTGTGCCGTTTTGGCGGCTAACTCATTCAGACTTGCGGCCGGTACGAAAGAAGCCGCATGGTTTAATGTGATTTTCATATTAATGTAGTTTTTGTGTTAGTTCCTGTATGACGATGGTGGGCGAGAGGCGGTTGTACAGGATGTCGTATATCGCCTCCGCAATAGGTATGTGGGCTTGCACCTGTTGGTTCGCCAGATGGATGGCGTTGGTGCCGTAGTATCCCTCCGCGACCATTTCCATTTCCACCTGTGCGGCTTTGACCGAATAGCCCATGCCGATCATCTGTCCGAACTGTCGGTTGCGGCTGAACTTGGAATAGGCTGTTACGAGCACGTCGCCCAGATAGCCGCTGGCGTTGATGTCGCGCGGCATGGGGCATGTGGCTGCCGTGAAGCGCTGGATCTCCTGGATGGCATTGGAGAGCAGAACGGCCTGGAAGTTGTCGCCGTAATGGAGCGACTGGCACATGCCGGCTGCAATGGCATAGATATTCTTCATGACCGACGAATACTCCAGTCCGACGACGTCCGTACTGGTCGTTGTGCGGCAGTAATCGGTCTGGAAGATCGGCGCGACCCGTTCGGCTGTTGCGCGGTCGGCGCATCCTATGGTCAGGTACGACAAGCGCTCCAGCGCGATCTCCTCGGCATGGCAGGGACCGGCGATGATGGCGATGTTGTTCGCCGGCATCTTGAATCGCCGGTGCAGGTAGTCCGTGACGATGATGTTGTCGTCGGGAATCATACCTTTCACGGCGGAGATGACTATCTTGCGCGAGAGGCTGCGCTTGATCTTGTTGAGCGACTGCTTGACGTAGGGCGACGGGATAGCCAGGATCATAATGTCGGAATTGGCGATTATCTCGTTGATGTCCGACGAGAAATTGATGCGCGTCACGTCGAATTTGGCTGCCGAGAGATAACTGGGGTTCTTGCCTTTCGTCTTGAACTCCTCTATCACTTCCGGTCGGCGGATGAACCAGTTGATCTGGCCTTGTGTCGTCAGCGCCAGCTTCGCCAATGCCGTTGCCCAGCTGCCGCTACCTAATATGGCTACTCTCGGTTTCATTATGCTTCCGGTTTCATGGTCGGGAATAACAGTACTTCCTGGATAGTCGGCTGTCCGGTCATGAGGATGGCCAGACGGTCGATACCGATACCGATGCCCGAAGTAGGCGGCATGCCGTACTCCAGGGCACGCATGAAGTCATGGTCGATGACCATCGCCTCGTCGTCACCCTTGTCGGCGAGTTTCATCTGCTCGACAAAGCGGTTGTACTGGTCGATCGGGTCGTTGAGCTCGGAGTAGGCGTTTGCCAGCTCTTTGCCGTTGACCATCAGCTCGAAGCGCTCGGTCAGACCGGGTTTGGAGCGGTGCATCTTCGTCAGCGGCGACATCTCGACGGGATAGTCGGTGATGAAGGTCGGCTGGATAAACGTGCCTTCGCATGTCTCGCCGAAGATCTCGTCAATCAGTTTGCCTTTGCCCATATGCTCGGTGTCGTCGATGCCCAACTTCCTGGCCTCTGCGCGAATCTCGTCTTCGCTCATCGAAGCCAGGTCGAGTCCGGTCTTCTCCTTGATAGCATCCAGGATAGGCAGACGGCGGTAGGGGGCTTTGAAGTCGATCTCGTTGTCGCCGACTTTCACTTTCGTCGTGCCGTTCACGGCAAGGGCTATTCTCTCCAGCAACTTCTCCGTGAATCCCATCATCCAGTTGTAGTCCTTGTATTGCACATACAGCTCCATGCACGTGAATTCGGGGTTGTGGCTGCGGTCCATACCTTCGTTGCGGAAGTTGCGCCCGATCTCATACACGCCCTCAAAACCGCCGACGATAAGGCGTTTGAGGTACAGCTCGGTGGCGATACGCAGATACATATCGACGTCGAGCGTGTTGTGGTGGGTGATGAACGGACGTGCACTTGCGCCTCCGGCTATCTGCTGGAGGATAGGTGTCTCCACCTCGGTATAACCCGCCTCGTCGAATACCTGCCGCATCGTGCGCAGGATGGTCGCGCGTTTGAGGAAGGTGTCTTTGACGCCCTCGTTGACCACCAGATCCACGTAGCGCTGGCGATAGCGGAGTTCGGGGTCGTTGAAGCCGTCGTAAGCCACGCCGTCTTTGTACTTGACGATAGGCAGCACGCGGAGCGACTTGGCGAGCACGGTCAGCTTCTGGGCGTGAACGCTTATCTCGCCCATCTGGGTGCGGAAGACAAAGCCCTCGATGCCGATGAAGTCGCCGATGTCGAGCAGCTTCTTGAAAACGACGTTATACATCTGGCGGAGTGTCTCCGCAGACAGATTGCCATTCGGATCATTCTCTGTCGGTTCTGGTTTCTCGGCATCTTCCGCCAACTGGATGTCGTCGCGCGAGACATAGACCTGGATGCGGCCTTTGGAGTCCTGCAACTCGATAAACGAGGCCTTGCCCATGATGCGGCGCGACATGAGACGGCCGGCTATGCGCACCTTGTCACCCGTATGCCATATCTTGCTTTCGACTTTCGAGTTTTGACTTTCGTCTGCTTCGTCATCCACGAAGTTGTTCTTGATATCCACCGAATAGCCCGTCACGGGATACTCGGCTGCAGGGTAGGGATCGATGCCCAGTTCCCGCATCTTTTGCAGACTCTGTCTGCGTACTTGTTCTTGTTCTGATAGTTCCATTATATTGTTCTATTTATCATGTTTATGTTCGTACAAAGCCTCGTCCACGTTGATGATGTAGTCGGCCATCTTCTCCAGTTCCAGGATGATATCCATGTAGTTGACACCCGTGGTGTAGTCATACTCATGCTCCGTGATGCTGGACATGTTCTGGCTCTTCAGTTCGTCGCGGAAGTTGTTGATCTCACTCTCGGTATTGGTCATGGCGAAGAACTCCTCCTGACTGATGTTGATGCGCTCGAGTGCGGCGACCATCTTGTTCTGCGCCTCGCTGACCAGTTTGATCATCTGCTCGATGTTCTTGGTCTGCGTCTCGTTGAACTTGATGTTCGCCTCGTGTTTGTGCTTGATGTAGCGCGAGAGGTTGAAGTTGGCGTCACCCACCGACTCCAATTCGCTCACGATACGCAACATCTTGTGTACTTCGCGTTTCGACTGCTCGGACAGACGGCCGTCAGCCACCTGGTTCAGGTACTGGGCGATCTCATATTCCATTCGGTCGCATATACCTTCGTATTTCTCGATGCGGCTGTAGATCATGGAGAACATGGCGTTGTCGGTCTCCTGGTACAAGTCATGCACCATGCCGAGCATGCGTTGTGCGCGAACGGCAAAGACATGCGATTCTTTCCATGCCTGGATGATCGACAACTCGCTGGTGGACATCAGGCCGCCGGAGATGAAGGTCAGCTGGCTCTCCGAGTCTTTCTTCTCGGGCTTGGAAGGCAGCAGACGGGTGACTACTTTCTCGATAACCGGAATAAACCATATCAGGATGAAGGTGTTGGTCACGTTGAAGCCGGTATGGAACGTAGCCAGGATGGCGTTCAGCTTGTCGGGCGACACGTCGGATGGCTCACCCGGCGTAAACGGCACGCCCCACATGTTGCATATGAGCCGTACGAACGGACGGAGCAGACAGAGTACCCAAACGACGCCGAAGAAATTGGTCACGAGGTGTGCCAAAGCAGCCCGGCGGGCGAGCGTAGAAGCCGAGAGGGCGACCACGTTGGCCGTGATCGTCGTTCCGAGGTTCTCACCCAAGATAAGCGCAATACCCATATCTATCGGCAGCACGTGGCTCGAACAAAGGGTCATCGTGATCGCCATGATGGCGGCCGACGACTGGACGGAGAACGTCAGTACGGCGCCGATGACCAAGTACAGCAAATAGCTGCCGTAGCCCCAGCTGGAAGTGGCGATGAAGAAGTTGCGAACCGACTCCATCTGGTCAAGGTGCATCTCGCTGGCGTTGATACGCAGAGTCGTCAGACCCAGCAGCAGGAGCGCAAAACCGATCAGGAAGTCACCGAGGTTCTTGTTCTTCTTCGTGTAGATGAGGGCTACCGCTAGTACGATGAGCGAATAGACCACCAGTCGCAGGTCGAACGAACCGCCACCAAGCACCATGATCCAGGCGGTAAAGGTCGTTCCGATATGCGCACCCATGATGACGGAGATAGCCTGTGCCAGGGACAGAATGCCTGCCGACACAAAGCTGACAGTCATAACGGATGTGGCGGTAGAGGACTGCACGGCAGCCGTGATAAACGCACCCGTCAGTACGCCGGTGAAGCGGTTGGTCGTTGCGGTACGGAGGATATTGCTCAATGTGCTACCTGCCATTTTCTGCAGGCCTTCTGACATCACTTTCAGTCCGTACATCAGCATCGCGACGGAACCGATCAGCGTGATGATCTGTAATACAAGTTGCATAGATGTAGTCTTGTATAGTTAATAAGTGTTGTTCTTGCCGGGATTTAATAGGCGTTCATCTGTTTCTTTACGGTCTCGTTGACAAAGTCGGCGAATTCCTGGATGCTCATCTGTCCCTTTTCTTCGGCGCCCTGCTGACGAACGGAAACCAATCCCTGTTCCGCCTCTTTCTCGCCTACGATGAGCATGTACGGGATACGTTTCAGCTCGTTGTCGCGGATCTTGCGTCCGAGTTTCTCGTTGCGGTCATCTACGATGACGCGGACATCCTGTTGCTCCAGCATCTCTTTCACCTTCCATGCATACTCGTTGCTCTTCTCGGAGATAGGCAGTACGGCGGCCTGATCCGGCGTGAGCCACAGCGGGAACTTGCCGGCGGTATGCTCGATCAGTACGGCCACAAAGCGCTCCATCGAGCCGAACGGCGCGCGGTGGATCATCACCGGACGATGTTTCTGGTTGTCTTCGCCCGTATATTCCAACTCAAAGCGCTCCGGCAGGTTGTAATCCACCTGTATCGTGCCCAGTTGCCAGCGGCGACCGAGTGCATCCTTCACCATGAAGTCCAACTTGGGTCCGTAGAAGGCCGCCTCGCCCGTCTCTTCGCGTGCCGGCAGGTTCATCTCCCTGCAAGCCTCGCGGATAGCGTTCTCGGCGTGCTCCCATATCTCGTCCGAGCCCACGTATTTCTCGTGGTTGTTCGGGTCGCGAAGCGAGATCTGCGCCTCGTAGTTCTCAAAGTTCAGCGACTTGAAGATGATGTTGATGATCTCCATCACGCGGATGAACTCCTGCTTTACCTGGTCGGGACGGCAGAAGATATGTGCGTCGTCTTGTGTAAATGAACGTACGCGCGTGAGGCCGTGCAGCTCACCGCTCTGCTCGTAGCGATAGACGGTTCCGAACTCTGCGCAACGGAAGGGCAGGTCTTTGTAGCTGCGCGGGCTGTTCTTGAAGATGGCACAATGGTGGGGGCAGTTCATCGGCTTGAGCAGATAAACTTCACCCTCCTCCGGCGTGGTGATCGGCTGGAACGAGTCTTTGCCGTAGTGATCCCAGTGACCGGAAGTCATATACAGCGTCTTGCTACCGATATGCGGCGTGATGACCTGCTGGTAGCCGTAGCGCTTCTGTATCTTCTTGAGGAAATCCTCCAGACGCAGCCGAAGCGCCGTGCCTTTCGGCAGCCAGATGGGCAGTCCTTTGCCCACCATGTCGCTGAACATGAACAGCTCCAGGTCTTTGCCTATCTTCCGGTGGTCGCGCTTCTTGGCTTCTTCCAGCAAGGCGAGATACTCGTCCAGCATGGCTTTCTTCGGGAACGAGATACCGTAGATACGCGTCATCATCGGACGTGTCTCGTCGCCCCGCCAGTAGGCTGCCGAACAACTCAGCACCTTGACCGCCTTGATCGGCTCCGTGCTCAACAGGTGCGGACCGCGGCAAAGATCCGTAAAGTTACCCTGCGTATAAGTCGTGATATGGCCGTCTTCCAACTCGCTGATAAGCTCGCACTTGTAGCTCTGCCCCTTCTCGCCGAACGATTTCAACGCATCGGCTTTCGCGATGGCGCGTTTCTCCAGTTTCTCTTTCTTGGCGCGAAGCTCCATCATCTTGTTCTCGATCGTAGCAAAACAGGTGTCGTTGATTACAACGCCCTCCGGCGGCATCACGTCGTAATAGAAACCGTTCTCGATCGCCGGGCCGATACCGAACTGGATACCCGGATACAACTCCTGAAGCGCCTCTGCCATCAGGTGGCTCGATGTGTGCCAGAAAGCATGCTTCGCTTCCTCGTCATCCCATTTGTGCAACTTGATTGCTACATCCTCGGTGATCGGCTGATTCAACTCGACAATAGAAAATGAACCATTTTCCATTTTCCATTTTCCATTTTCCATCTCTCGGATACTTGCGCACAATACGTCTTGTGCTAAACGACTGCTGATAGACTCAGCCACTCCGAGCGGCGTGATACCGCTCTCGAATTCACGGACACTCCCGTCCGGAAAAGTAATCTTAATCATATATAAATAAACCTACAAATGTTTACGGCTCGTGACCCACAAATGTCACTTTGCCAAATTTGGGTGCAAATTTACAACTTTTTTTGCATATATGCAAATTTTGTAGTAATTTTGCACAACTTTTTTGTCATAGACATGAATACTGCTGCTGAAATATCTCAGGAAAAGCGCCATATTGGCAAACTTTTCGACCGTATTGCCGCCCATTACGACGGCCTCAACCACCTTCTCTCGCTGGGTATTGACCGCTGTTGGCGTCGTCAGGCTGTCCGGTCGATGAGGGCTGCGGACAAGGTGCTTGACGTGGCTGTCGGAACAGCCGATCTGGCGATTCTCATGCTCCGCAAAGGCAAGGCCCGCCATGTTACCGGCATCGACCTCTCGCCCGAAATGATGCGGATAGGCGAGACGAAAGCGAAAAAGGCAGGACTGGAAATCTCTTTCCTCGAAGCCAATGCCCAGCAGATGCCATTTCCCGACAATTCGTTTGATGCCGTCACCTGTGCTTATGGCGTGCGCAACTTTGCCGATCTCGATGCCGGACTCGGCGAGATGTTCCGCGTACTGAAACGGGGTGGGGAGCTGACAATCCTAGAGTTTGGCTATCCGAATACCGGATTTTTCCGCTGGTGTTATGACCGGTATTTTACCACCTTCCTGCCATTCGTCGGACGGCTCCTCAGCCGCGACAAGACGGCTTATACGTATCTGAACAGTAGCGTCAAGCATTTTTGCTACGGCGATGATTTTCTGCAACATTTGCAAAAAACAGGCTTTTCGGGGACACATTTCCGCCGGCAAACATTCGGTATTTCGTATCTCTACAAAGCGGTAAAGTCCGACAAAAAGTAAAACCCGCTATTGTTAATAACTTTTCTTTTTGGAAAACTTTTTGATTTTTCAAAAATCGCAATACGCACAAAACGAGCGTGTTGCGATTTTATTTTGGAAAACTTTTTAAAATTGTTAATAACTTTTTTTGCCAAAAAGTTTGCGCATTCAAAAAAAATGTAGTACCTTTGCACCCGATTTCGCGTCAAAATAAAATATACAACATATTTATGGAAACTTACATTATCAAACGGGATGGCAAGAAAGAGCTATTTGCCATCGACAAAATCAAAAACGCCATTGCCAAGGCCTTTCTGGCTGTCGGGGCGTTTGCTCCCGAGGAGACGCTGAGTGCCGTGCTCTCGCGCCTGCGCGTTCATAATGGTATTAGTGTGGAGGAAATCCAGAATCAGGTCGAGGTGGCACTCATGGCGGAAGGCTACTATCAGGTGGCAAAAGCCTATATGCTTTACCGTCAGGGTCACACCGAGGACCGCGAGACTCAGCAGCGTCTCGAGTTCCTCATGAACTATGTCCAGGCTTCCAACGCAGCGGAAGGCTCGAAGTTTGATGCCAACGCCAACGTGGAGCACAAGAACATCGCCACGCTCATCGGCGAACTGCCTAAGCAGGGCTTCATCCGTCTGAACCGCCGTCTGCTGACCGAGCGTATCAAGACGATGTTCGGCAAGGAACTGTCCGACCGCTACATGTCGTTGCTCAACCAGCACTTCATTTACAAGAACGACGAGACCAACCTCGCCAACTATTGCGCCTCGATCACGATGTATCCGTGGCTCATCGGAGGCACGAAGTCCATCGGAGGCAACGCCACGCCGCCTCATAACCTCAAGTCGTTCTGCGGCGGATTCATCAACATGGTCTTCATGGTCAGCTCGATGCTCTCAGGCGCGTGCGCTACGCCCGAGTTCCTTATGTATATGAACTACTTCATCGAGCAGGAGTACGGCGAGGATTATTACAAACGTGCTGACGAAGTGGTGGATCTCAGCCTCAAGCGCCGCACGATCGACAAGGTGATTACCGACTGCTTCCAGCAGGTCGTTTACAGCCTCAACCAACCGTCCGGCGCACGTAACTTCCAGTCCGTTTTCTGGAATATCAGTTATTACGACCGCTACTATTTCGAGTCGCTCTTCGGCAACTTCTATTTCCCCAACGGCGAGAAACCGCATTGGGAGAGTCTCGACTGGTTGCAACGCCGTTTCATGCGCTGGTTCAACGACGAGCGCACACGTTGTGTCCTCACCTTCCCGGTAGAGACCATGGCGCTCCTCGCCGAGAACGGCGACGTCAAGGATAAGGAGTATGGTGACTTTACCGCACAGATGTACTCGGAGGGACACTCCTTCTTCACCTACATCAGCGACAATGCCGACTCGCTCTCTTCCTGCTGCCGTCTGCGTAACGAGATAACAGACAACGGCTTCAGCTATACGCTGGGTGCAGGTGGCGTTTCCACGGGTTCGAAGTCCGTGCTCACCATCAACCTCAACCGCGCCGTACAGTATGCCGTTCGCAACAATATCCCGTATCAGAAGTATATCGAGGAAGTGGTGGATCTGATGCACAAAGTGCAACTTGCTTACAACGAGAACCTCAAGTCGCTTCAGGAGAAAGGCATGCTGCCGCTCTTCGATGCCGGCTATATCAATATCGGACGCCAGTACCTCACGATCGGAGTCAACGGTATGGTCGAGGCGGCCGAGTTCCTCGGTATCGCTATCAAGGATTCGCCCGAGTACGCCGGATTTGTGGAGGAAGTGCTCAGCACGATCGAGAAACTCAACAAGCAGTATCGCACCAAGGAAGTGATGTTCAACTGCGAAATGATTCCGGCTGAGAACGTGGGCGTTAAACATGCCAAGTGGGATCGCGAAGACGGCTATGTTGTGCCGCGCGACTGCTACAACAGCTATTTCTACGTGGTGGAAGACACCTCGCTCAACGTGCTCGACCGTTTCCGTCTCCATGGACGCAAGTACATCGACCACCTCACCGGTGGCTCGGCACTCCATTGCAACCTCGAGGAACATCTCTCGCAACCGCAGTATCGTCAGTTGCTCCGTGTAGCGGCACAGGAAGGATGCAACTACTTCACCTTCAACATCCCGAACACCATTTGCAACGACTGCGGCCATATCGACAAACGCTATCTCAAGGAGTGCCCGAATTGTCACTCCAAGAACGTGGACTACCTCACGCGTGTGATCGGCTACATGAAGCGCGTCTCCAATTTCTCCGAGGCACGCCAGCGCGAAGCAGCCAAACGCTACTACGCCGAGAAGCAGAAAGCGCCAAAGTGCTGAATGGTACATGGCAGATTGACCAAAGGGTAAATGAAAGTAGCTTCCTACGACATTGTTTTTCAAGAGATTCCCGGAGAGGTGACACTTGCGCTCAACCTCTCCGGGTGTCCTTGTCATTGTCCGGGATGTCACAGCCCCCATTTGGCGGAAGACATCGGCGAACTGCTCGACGAAGACTTGCTTGACGGACTGCTGGATCGCTACGGCGACCAGATTACTTGTGTCTGCTTCATGGGAGGCGATGCCGATCCCGAAGAAGTCGCCCGCTGGGCAGCATGGATAAAAAATTACAAATTACAAATCAAAAATCAAAAATCCGTGCTCTGCACGGCCTGGTACTCCGGACGTCCGAGTTTCCCGAATGCTCCGAGTGATCAGATTATTCCGGATATTCCGATTCCTTTCGACTATATCAAACTCGGTCCTTACGTTGAGTCGCTCGGCGGTCTCAAGTCCCCGACCACCAACCAGCGTCTCTACAAACGGGTAGTCAACGAATGGCAGGACATAACGTCCTCTTTCTGGAGAAACACCCTCTAACAAAAATCCCCGCGAACTCACTCGCAGGGATTTCAATAACTTTTAGCTCTTAGCTCTTCGCTCTTAACTCTTAGCTCTTAGCTCTCATCATCCGTTCTTTCTGCGCTCGATTTGGCCTTCGAGTGCCGAGATGCAAGCGTCGATACCTTCTTCGAAGGTGTTGGCTGTTTTTTCCGCAAACAAGCCGGCGATACGGATCTTCACCTCTTTGTTCAGATTGGTCTGCGGTTTCACAACCGACATGCGGATTTCTACTTTGTCGTCTTCGTTCAGATGACGACCGAAACGGTTCATTTTTTTCTCAATAAAGTCCTCGAGAGGCTTAGCCATCTCAAAGTTTACTGCATTAATGGTCGTTGTCATAGTGTTCTATTTTTTTATGGTTAGTTTCTTTTCATTCTTTGTACAGCAATTTCCACTGGTCGCCGTTCTGATCCTTTGCTGTGGCGTCAATACGCAACTTGCCGTCCGGCATCGTTTTCTTGAAGGTCGCTTCCGTGAATAGCGAATGGGTCGTATAGTCCGACAGCATCCAGTAGGTATAGACCTTATTCATTTCGTCTATCGTATAGGTCTTGCCCTCTTCCACGTCCTCGGCACCTTCGGCGATATAGATCGGATAGACAAAGGCTTTTCCGCTATCGTCGTGGTATAGCATATAGGCAATACAATTCGCCCCTATTTTCTGCACTTGCACGCGGTCGATAGCCGTGGCGTCGCTGTCCGGATCGACAGCCGTTGTGTCTTGCTGCGGTTGCTCCGGCTCGTTTTTTGTGCCTCCGCACGAGGCGAGACAAATGGTCAAAAGCAGTATTGCGCTTGGCAGAAATAACTTTTTCATATCGGTATATTTTGAATTCGACTGCAAAGGTACGAAAAAAAAATGATACATGCAAGTGCACGTACTTTTTTTTATTAAAATATGTCAATTTCTTGCGTGTTTGGATTTTTTTTTGTAATTTTGCGCCCAATATGCAAACTGCAAATGCCAATATGAGCAAAAAACAGAAACCATATGTCGATCAACAGGGCCGTGCGCTTCCTTTTCCGTGGCTTATCAATATCATGTTGATGCTGGTCGGAGGCACGCAGACCGTCCGGCTCAAGCGATGGAGCCGCAAGCCGAGACATGCCGCCGAGAAGACCTTGCGCGATATCCTTTCTTATGCGCGCGATACGGTCTATGGACGCGAACACCATTTCGACCGGATCCTTTCTGCCACCACGAGCGAAGACCTCTTCCGTCTCTATCGGATGTATGTGCCTGTCAACGAGAATTTTGAGACACTCCGCCCGTACGTCGAGAAGCATATGAACGGAGAGACGGATGTCCTCTTTCCTGGTAAACCGGATATGTATGCCACGACGTCCGGTACTACCTCGGCACCCAAATGGATACCGATGACGCACAAGTACCTCAAGGATGTCTATGGCAAGATGTCGCATGTCTGGGTTTGGAACTTTGTCAAACATCGCAGCCGTATATTCGGCGGACATATCTTCACAACGGTCGGCAAAGAGTTGGAGGGCTATGCGCCGGACGGCACGATATACGGCACCGTGAGCGGCGTGCTGGTGCGCGATATTCCGCAGATTATCAAGAAGCATTATACCGCGCCGGCTTGCGTCATGTCTATCAGCGACTATACGGCTCGCAACTATACCCTCATGCGCCTGGCGATGCAGCATCGCGACGTCACGCTATGGGCGACAGCCAACCCTTCTACCATCCTTGAACTCCTGCGCACCTTGTCCGAGAATACCGGTGAACTGATCCGCGACATCGAACGCGGAACGCTTACCGAGGATTTTGATATCCCCGACCTCATCCGCGAAGAACTGGAGGCGTACATGCAGCCTCGTCCCGAACGGGCGGAAGAGCTGCGGCGTATCCTTGCCGAGAAAGGGCGCCTCGATCCCAAAGACTTCTGGCCGTGGCTGCAATATCTAAGCACTTGGAAATGTGGCAATACGAAGATATACATGGATAAGTATATGGATGCCTTCGACTGGACGAAAACCTATTATCAGGAGCTCGGATACATAGCTACCGAGTGCCGTTTCGGGTTCTCGCTTGACGACAGCAACGACTCGGTTCTCTTCCCGCAGTTCCATTACTATGAGTTTGTCGAGGAATCCGAACTGGACAGCCCGCGCAAACATTTTCTCCAGATCGACGAACTCGAACAGGGAAAACGCTACTGCGCCTACGTCACGACCTATTCCGGTCTCTACCGCTACAATATGAACGACCTCGTCGAAGTGGGCGGCAAGTATTATGAGACACCAACTGTCCACATGGTTTCCAAGGTCAACGGCATCGTCTCCATGACCGGCGAGAAGCTCTACGAACCGCAGTTCATCGAGGCTGTTCACCAGACGGAAGAGCAGACAGGTCTTCCGACCAAGTTCTTTGTCGGCTTTGCCGACGTGGAGCAGTCGCTGTATCATTTCTACTTCGAGTTTCGCGACGAAGCCGTCACCCAGGAGCAGGCGGATGCCTTTGCCCGTGTGGTGGACGAGAAGCTCCAGCATATCAACCTCGAATATGAATCCAAACGCAAATCCTTCCGGCTGGCCGAGCCGCAGGCACATCTGCTGCTCAGTAATGCGTATTCGCGTTTCAAGGCGGCATGCCTCAAGGACGGTTTCCGCGACGGACAGTTTAAGTTCAACCTCCTCATGCAGGACGAGAAGCGCCGCACCAAGTTCAATATGCTGCAACGCCTGGAAAGTCGCTTCGATCGCTTGAGTGAAGGTGTAATAGAAAGAGCCAACAGAATAGATGATAGACGTAAAGCACGTGCTGAACGGCGTCAGGAGCGTCGTTCTTGACTTGGACGGAACGCTATATGACAAGCGTGGTCTTGCCCGCAGGATGTTGCTCCGCCTCTGGTGGTGTCTGCCTCTTTTGACCATCGACCGGATGGCTCGCGGACGCTGCTGGCGATGGTTGGTCGGTACGTCTTGGTACAGGCGGGTCTATATGCCGCTGATGGTGTCCCTTATAGGCCGCACATGCAAGCCGCGAAGCGAAGTGCTTGCGCTTGTCGAAGAGTGCCGCAAGCGCCAAATCCCGATGGCTGTCTATTCCGATTATCCGTTTGTCCGGGAGAAACTGCAGGTGCTGGGTATCAGCGACTCGCTGTTTGCCGTCTGTATCGACTCGCCGGCGCTGGGCAGGAAGAAACCCTCCCGCGAAGCAGCGGAAAGAGTGCTGGAGATGCTTCGTGCCAACCCGGAGACAACGCTCTTTGTCGGCGACCGCGATGATACCGACGGCGAAACGGCACGGCTCGTAGGAGCGCATTTTTTGAAGATATGAAAAACAAGCGATATATTGATTTGAAAGTCACGGAGGGAACATATGTCCCGCCGGTGACAACGGACTATCCGGAAGACGATCCGTATGTCGGTCTCTACCGGCCTGTTTATGACCGCGAGTTTCCGGCGGTAGATGCCGGTTATCCCTATTTTGATCTCACTTTTGCCAACCGGCTGCGTGTCTTCTTGGGATATGATGTCGTGCTCCGTATAGTGGGATGGTGGCTTCGTGTCGGATACGGTCTTCGTTGGCGCATCGAGGGGGACAGACGCTGGCATCGCAGCTCGTGTCCCGTACGTCGCTGGCTTAGCCGTTTCGACCTCTCCCGTGGTGCTATAACGGTCGCGAACCATTGTTATCGCCACGACTGCGCGTCTGTCCTCGCCGCTTTCCATGCGTCGCATAAGTGCCGCATCCCGATGTTTGCACCCAATTTCCGTACCCGCGACCAGTTCTACCTGCGCATTATAGGCGGTGTGCCTATTCCCGAACCGGAAAGCGGCCTGAGTGCCATGAAGGCCTTTAACAGCGCCTTTGACGAGTATAACAAACTCGGCTACTGGTTTCATGTCTTTCCCGAAGCAAAACGCTGGGATTGGTACAAACCGCTCCGTCCGTTTCAGAAAGGCGCTTTCACGATGGCGTACAAATACAACAAGCCCATTATCCCTTGTGCTGTCACTTATCGTCCCCGTACGGGCTTGTGGCGGCTGCTCGGCCCGAAGAACGAACCGCTTACCCAGGTCGTTATCGGCGAGCCTATTTATCCCGATGTTTCCCGTCCGCGCGGGGAAGAAACCGAACGTTTACTCCAACAAACTCATGCTACCATATGTCGTCTGGCAGGAATAGAACACAACACGTGGCCGTCATCGCTTTGATTGTATCGATGATTATCTGGTCGGTGAGCGGTATCGCCATCAAGCATGCTTTGGCTGTATTGCCTCCGTTCACGATGATTGTTTTGCGGTTTGTGCCGTCCGTTCTGCTTATGTTGCTGATCGGACTTGTCTGCCGCAACAACCCTTTGTTCGGTCTGCAACGCCTCCAGTGGCGCGACCTGCCGCTATTCCTCATAGCAGGCTTTTGTCAGCCCTTTCTCTATTATCTCTTGGAGACCTTCACCTACGATGCGCTCAACAGTCCTACGATAGCCGAGACGCTCTTATCTACCAGCCCGCTGCTCAGTCCGCTCTTTGCGGCCGTCCTGCTCCGCGAACGGGTGACGCGCTTCAACATAGCCGGAATCCTTATCTCCACGGCGGGTGTTTTTATTCTGACTTTGGTCGGCAGCAACGATTATTCTATTGGAAATTATTGGGGTATTCTGCTGGCGTTTGCAGCCGTCTCGGCGGCGGTGATTGATTCGATCATGATGCGCAAAGTGCCGGCGCGCTATAGTTCGCTTTCGTTTATCTTTTATGCCCAGTGCGTGAGCCTGCTCTTCTTCCTGCCTATCTGGTATTTCCGCGAGGGACCGGATGTGCTGGCTACGATTGATTTCTCCCAACTCTCGACGCTCAACTCTCCGCTAAGCATAGCTTTGCTATGTGTGGCGTACCTGACGATTTTTGCCAGTGTGATAGCGTTCATCTTGTTCTGCTATGCACTCCGGCAGGTGGGTGTGACGCAGGCTAACGCGTTCAACAATATCCGTCCTGCCTTCACGGCACTTTGGATGTTTCTTTTCTTCGGCGAACAACTTCCGTTCGCCAAATGGGCGGGTATTGTCTTAATCATTTTCGGCTTATTTATATGCCAAAAGCGTGAAAAAGTGTCCGATTGTTAAGATTTTTTTGCCTATACGAAATATATTTCGTACCTTTGCACGGATTTTTTGTGAATTTTTTAACAACATACCGATATGTTCGATTTTTTGAATAGTTCTTTTGGCGACTTGCTTTTCATCATGTTTTTGGTGGGGCTGGTCGTGTTCGTGTCCTTGTATTTCGTTGACGCAGGATATGGAAAAATGCGTTCCGACAAATGGGGACCGAGTATGAACAACAAGGCAGGCTGGCTGCTCATGGAGTGTCCTGTGTTTTTCGTGATGCTCTACGAGTATCTCAAGGCGCTGCATGACCCGACGCTCGGACCTATCGTGCAGAATGCGCCCTACTGGGTGTTTTTCCTCATTTTCGAGTTTCATTATTTCCAGCGTTCGTTTATCTTCCCGTTTCTGTTGAAAGGCAAGAGCAAGATGCCGTTCGCTATCATGATTTTGTCCGTGATGTGGAATCTGATTAACGGCTATATCCAGGGTTATTTCCTCTTCCATATAGCGCCTGTTGACCCGTTCTATTCCCAGCTTTATACCTCTGCATGGCTGACTGATCCCCGTTTTATCATCGGAACGCTGATCTTCATCACCGGCTGGATTATCAACATGCATTCCGACCATGTTATCCGCCATCTGCGCAAGCCGGGTGATACCAAGCACTATCTGCCGAAGCAGGGTTTGTATCGCTATGTGACCAGTGCCAACTATCTCGGTGAGATTACCGAGTGGCTTGGATTTGCTGTCCTCACGTGGTCGTTGGCGGGACTGCTGTTCTTCTGGTTCTCGTGCTGCAATCTTGTGCCGCGCAGCAATGCCATCTACCACAGGTATGCCGAGGAATTTCCCGATGAGTTTGATAAAAAGAAATTAAAACGAATAATTCCGTTCATTTACTAAAATACAAATTTGAAATCATAAATTTGAAATCATAAATGTCTAAACTTTTCTCCCCTTATCAATTGGGTCCCATAACGCTGCGCAATAGAATCGTGCGCAGCGCTGCTTTTGAGAATATGGCGCGTGCGAACCGCCCGACAAAACAGTTGCAGGACTACCATGTCAGCGTAGCCCGCGGCGGAGTGGGTATGACGACTGTCGCCTATTGTGCGGTGGATCTGAGCGGCGTCTCTTTCGACGGACAGCTCTACGTCCAGGATGAAATCATCCCTGAGATGAAGCAGATGACCGACGCCATCCATGCCGAAGGAGCGAAAGCCAGTATCCAGCTCGGTCACTGCGGCAATATGACCCATTTCTATACTTGTCATTGTATGCCCGTTAGTGCCGATACGTGGTTCAACCTATATTCGCCTACTATCCACCGCCGCTTGAAAGTGTCGGAGATAAAAGACCTGGTGCGCAAGTTCGGCGAAGCCGTGGACTGGGCTCGTAAGTGCGGCTTCGACTGCGTGGAGATACATGCAGGCCATGCCTATCTGCTCTCCCAGTTTATCTCGCCGCGCACGAATCACCGTCGCGATCAGTACGGCGGCTCTTTTGAGAACCGCGTCCGTTTCATGAACGAGGTGCTTGACGAAGTGATGCTTCGTGCCAAGGACGACATGGCGGTAGTGGTCAAAACCAATATGTGGGACGACTGCTGGCACGGTTCGGATATCGAGGAAGGAATCCGCGTGGCGAAAGAGATTGCCAAGCACAAGGTGCATGGCATCGTCCTCTCCGGCGGCACGGTGAGCCGTTCGCCAATGACCATTCTCGGAGGCGCTATGCCCTACAAGACCTTGGCGCATTATATGAACATGCGTTCTTTCTGGTGGCTCAAGGCGGCGTTGAATATTCCGGGCGTGCATCAGATCATGCTGCCCACAAAGCCCTTCCGTGAACTCTATTTCATGGAGCAGGCAAAGCGTTTCCAGGAAGCTCTTCGGGAAGAACTGCAGCCAACGACTAACGACCAACGACCAACAACTTTAATCTACGTCGGCGGCGTACAGTCGGGCGACAACTGCCAACAGATCATGGACGAGGGATTCGAACTCTTCCAGATAGCCCACGTGCTCATCAAGGATCCCGATTTCGTGAAACACGTGCAGGACGATCCGCATTATCATGCCGGTTGCGGCCGCTCCAACTACTGCGTGGGGCGCATGTACACGCTCGACATGAAATGCCACGAGTGCGTAGAACGCGACGGAGAGAAGATTGCTCCGCGTATCCAGCGTGAGATAGCCGAACTCGAGGCCAACGCCAAGCAATCCGTTGCAGCACAGAAAATGGCCAAATGATTAAATAAATGGTAAAATGGTAAATGACCAAATGGTAAATAAGCCGCTAATGGCTCTTGTGACCGGTGCCAGTAGCGGCATTGGCTTGCAATACGCCACGCAGTTGGCGCGTGATTATCATTGTGATCTGCTGCTCGTCAGCAATCAGGAGGAGGAGTTGAACCGCGTTGCTCAGGACTTGGCGGCGCAGTACGGGGTGAAAACCATCGCCCGTTATGCCGACCTCAGCCGTCCGGATGCGGCGGAGACCTTGCATGGCTGGTGCCGCGAGCATGGGCTTGTCATCGACATCCTGATCAACAATGCCGGTGTGTTCTTCTTTAATCCGTATTGCGAGACCTCGATGAAGCGTATCGAGCTGATGCTCAATCTGCATATGATCACGGTCGCCAAGCTCTGCCGGCTCTTCGGCGAAGACATGCTGGCGCGCGAACTGACGGCGGAGGAGCAGAAGCAACGCATCAACGGCCGCAAACGCAAGAAAGGCTATATCCTCAACATGTCGTCCATGTCCGCATGGATGGCTATGCCGGGCATACAGACCTACAACGCCACCAAGGCGTTTATCTATAATTTCTCCAAGTCGCTTTGGTACGAATTCTATCCCCAAGGCGTGAATATCACCGTCATGACGCCGGGAGCTGTGGACACCGGCTTGTTCGGACTGGCGCCTAACCTGCGTCGTCTGGCAGTCAACCTGACGGTCAGCATCCCGCCCGAGAAACTTGTCAAACGTGCTTTAAAGAAACTCTTCCAGGGCAAGAAAGCCGACATGCCCGGTGTCATCAACTGGCTCTCCACGCCGCTTTTGAAGCACACGCCCGACTGGCTTCTGCGTCTCGCCATGCGTTATGTCGGCAAATACCAGAAATAATAACCGGATAACAGCAATTCGCCATGCCGGGTACGATAAAAAACATATTGTTTGATTTGGGCGGCGTTCTCATCGACTTGGACGTACGCCGTTCTTTGGAGGCTTTCCGGGCATTGTTGGCGCCCGGGGCGGATTCGCGCGATGTGCCCGTTACGGCGCGCGGCTTGCTGGGAGGGCACGACTCTGAACTGATAGACCGCTATCAGACGGGCGATATATCCACCGACGATTTTATCCGTACTATCCTCTCCGTCTGCCGTCCGGGAACGACGCCGGAGCAGGTGCGCGAGGCATGGTTTGCCATGCTGCTCGGCATTCCCGAGGAGCGCAAACAGCTGCTGCAGGAACTGGTGGCGCGCGGCTACCAAATCTACGTGCTGAGCAATATCAACGAGATGCATGTGGATTGGACGCTCGCCCATTGTCCCGAACTGCGACAGGCACGGCGCCTGTTTTTCAGCAACGAGATCCGGATGGCTAAGCCCGATCCCGGATGCTTCGAGTTAGTCATCCGCGAGACGGGTATCCGTCCGGAAGAAACACTTTATATTGATGACCTGCAGGCCAATATCGATGCCGGACGTGCTGCCGGTTTTCGCACGCTCCACGTGCCAGACGGCCTGCCGGATATAGACGGTTTGTTAAGATGTATGCTTTAGTTACAGGCGCAAGTAGCGGTATCGGACTGCATTATGCCACGCAGTTGGCGCGTGACTACCACTACGATCTGCTTCTGGTCAGCAATCAGGAGCAGCAGTTGCTCGAAGTGGCTGACTCTCTTTCGCGCGCGTATGGCGTGCGTGCGCGCTCTTTATATATTGACCTCAGCCGGATGGACGCGGCTGACCAAGTATATGCTTTTTGCAGGAAAGAAGACCTGCAGGTGGAAGTGCTCGTAAACAATGCCGGCATGCTCATCTTCGACGCGTTCCGGAACGTGCCCATGCAGCGTATCGAAACGCTCTTGATGCTTCATGTCGTCACGGCTACCAAACTATGCCGCTTGTTTGCGCCGGCGATGTGCGAACGCCGTAAGGGCTTCATTCTCAATATGTCGTCTATGTCGGCGTGGATGGCTATGCCCAGTATTGTTTGCTATAATGCCTCGAAGAGTTACTTGCTCAATTTCTCGCGTGCCTTGTGGTACGAGATGCGTCCCCTTGGGGTGCATGTGCTGGCGGTAACGCCCGGCTCTACGGATACCGGTTTGTTGCCCTTTGGCGAGAAGTTCGGAAGACTGTTGCGCGGAGTAGGTATTACCATGCCTCCCGAACGCTTGGTGCATGCCGCGCTGCGTCATCTCTTCCGCTCACGTCGCAAACGCTCGATGCCCGGTGCATGGAATCATCTGATCGTACCCATCATCAACCATCTGCCAGACTGGCTCGTCTTCGCCGCCATGCGCCGCCTACCCATGTTTGACTAACGACTAACGACTAACGACTAATATGAAACGACTCTTATCCACCCTCATCATCTGCCTCGCCTCCCTCACGCTGTGGGCGGCGCTGCCCGATGTCACGCTGCGTGACACCCGTGGACATAATGTCAACGTAGCTTCGCTTGCCAAGAGCGGCAAACCCGTCATCATCTCCTTCTTCGCCACCTGGTGCAAACCCTGTATGCGCGAACTGGAGGCGCTTAACGAACTCTACCCCGACTGGCAGGACCAGACCGGCGTCCAGATCTATATCGTCTCCATCGACCAGGCTCAAGACATCCAGAAAGTACGTCCCCTTGTAGATGGCAAAGGCTGGGACTTCCACGTCCTGCTGGATCCTAACGGTACGCTCAAGCGCGCCATGAACGTCCAGAACGTCCCCCATCTCTTTGTTATCGATAGCCATGGCAATATCGTCTACAACCATACCGGCTATGCCGATGGCGATGAGCGTCAGCTACGTAAATACCTCAAATAGTTGAAACTGCGCGGTCTACATATCGCCCTCCTGGTATCATTGTCCATTTTCCATTGTCCATTTTCCATGGCCGGCGATACCGTCTTCGTTAGTGGTGCTGTGCGCCACGAGGGACTGCTTGCGCATAAGCCCTGGTACTATGGTAGCCAGTCCTACGTGGATCTGTCGGTCCATTATCTCAACGACTCCAATGCGCACCATTTCCATAGTCTCCAGGCCAACGTCCGGGGCGAACTGACCCGCTGGCCCATGGCGGGCTACGAGGCCGACTTCCCGGGCTACGGACTGAGTCATCTCAGCCTGGATGCCACTTTCGACTGGGGCCAGCTGACCGTAGGCGACGTCTATGAACAGTTCGGTTCGGGCCTGGTGCTTAATATCTACGAGGATCGCTCGCTCGGTATCGACGGCGCGCTCCGTGGTGCAAAACTGCACCTCACGCCCTACCGGGGGCTCACGCTTAAGATGCTCGGCGGTAAGCAACGCCGCTATTGGGAGTGCTACCACGACCGTGCCTTTGGTTGGAACTACAGCCGCGATGCCGTTCTCGGTGCCGACCTCGAGCTCGATATCAAGCAATGGTCGTCCCGTATGCAGGAGCTCGACATGTCGCTCTCCCTTGGCGGTAGCTACGTGTCTAAGTATCAGCAGGATGACACCATCCTCACCACCGTGGGCGGCCAACCCTATCGCTACCATCTGCCCCTCTGGGTAGGTGCCGGCGCCGTGCGGGCCGAGTGGGGGATGCGCGGTTGGAACCTGATGGCCGAGTATGCTTACAAGGCCAACGACCCCTCCGTCGACAACCATTTCTCCTACCGTCCCGGTGATGCCCTCATGGCCTCGCTCAGTTATTCCCGGAAGGGCCTGTCGTGGTTCGCCCAGGTCAAGCGTTCCGACAATATGGCGTTCCGTTCCGATCGTAGCCGAACCGGTATGGCCGGTCGACTCAACCATATGCCTGTCTTTGCCCACCAGCATACCTATTCCCTCGCTACCGAATATCCCTACGCCACGCGGTATGCCGAGGGCGAGTGGGCTTTCCAGACCGAACTGTGCTATACCTTCCCGCGTCGTACCCGCATGGGCGGACGCTATGGTACCACCTTCCGCCTCTCGGCCTCCCATATTCGCGGACTGGCCTCCGAGGGCAGTTGGGCGGTCGATCCTACCGCCGTCGGCGAGTACTATACCGATGTCCATCTCATGCTCGAGAAACGTCTCTCCGAGCGCTGGTGGCTCAACGCCATGCTGATGTACCAGGCTTCTAACCTGGACGTCATCGAGGGACACGGAGGTATGGTGCGTAGCGGTTTAGGCGTGCTGGATGCCCGCTTTCGCGTCAACGACCACGTCGCTATGCGTGGCGAACTGCAGTACCTCTACACCCCGCATTTCGAGGGACAGTGGGTCTTTGCGCTCTACGAACTCGAACTCTATCAGTGCCTCACGCTTAGCGGCGAGTGGCTCTACAACATAGGCCACGCACCCGATGCCCTCAACGAGCATTTCTATACCGCTATGGCTACCTATACCCATGGCGCCCACCGCCTCTCGCTCGGCTATACCAAGACGCGCGAAGGCATGCATTGCTCAGGCGGTATATGCCGCTACGTACCCCGCCAGCAGGGCCTCACCCTCAACTATGACTTTAATTTTTAATTCTTAATTTTTAATTTTTAATTCATAAAATGCAGCGCATTTTCTCAATACTCTCCATCGCCTTTCTCCTCGCCGCCTGCGAGGTGATCGACCCTGCGGACCGCCTACTGCCGGTGGATGCTGTGCCTCAGAGTAGTCGTCGGCATGTGCTGCTCGAGTTCACGGGCTTCCGTTGTGTCAACTGCCCGTCGGCCGAGGCTACCGCCGTGGAGCTGCAGTCGCTCTATGCCGAGCGACTCATCGTCATCGCGCTTCATCCTGCCTCCAATCCCTTCACCAAGGGCGTTTACGACTATACCTGTCCCGCAGCCGACTCGGTCTATCGCTTTGTGGGCGGCACGGCTTCTACGCCTTTCCCTACGGGCTGTATCAATCTGGCGCCCGATGCCGAAGGTCATTATTTCCGCGACCATGAGTTGTGGGGAGCTGCCCTCTTGCTGGCGATGCAGGACACCCTCTGTCCGTCCCTGTCGCTTACCGCCACGCTCGATACTCTTATGCGCCGGGTGGATGCCCGAATCAACTATTCCACTCGCGACGACATGCGCGTGGCGCTTTGGCTCGTAGAGGATAGCATCGTTGGCGCACAAGCCATGCCCGACGGAACGGTAAATATGACCTATCCCCATCGCCACGTGCTGCGTACCGCGGCTTTTGACACGCCCTTTGGCGTACCCGCCCAGACCGACGGTACCGCCACCTCTATCCTGTTGCCCGACGGCTGCGATGCGGCGCATTGCTCCCTGGTGGCGCTACTACTGGATGCTACTAACTATCATATATTAAACGCGTATGAAACGAAATTATCTACTGCTGGCTCTATGCCTGATCTGCCTTAATGCCCATGCGCTCATCGTGAGCGTCGACGGCCTGGGGGATATTCCGGCCGAGGGGCTGGACACCACGCTGACCCAGGCTACGGTCGATCTGCTCAGCGGCGAAACGGTCATGAAGCTGGATGGCTCGCTACTGGCCTCCGACCCGCTCACGGTCACCATCACCCGCTCCCAGAGCGACCTCTCGGATGAGTTCTGCTGCGCCGGTCAGTGCACATCAGGCAATGCTGAGACCTCGGAGACGCTCAGTTTCACGCCCGGCGGCATGGCTTCGTGGTTTATCCATTTCGCGCCAGTGCCCGGCTCCGACGTACAGATCACGTATACCTTCTCCGCCGGTGGCGAGGAGCGCCAACTGCGCGTACGCTATCTCTATGCCGCCGAGGGTATGGAATCGGTTCGCCCGACCGACAGCGTCCGCAAAATCTTGCGTGACGGCCATCTGTATATTATTCAACCCAATAACACACTACAAATCTTATGAAACACCTTCGTTTTCTTTTAATCGCCCTGGCGGCGTGCTCGTTCTTCGCTTGTGAACCCAAGACGGAACCCGAGCAACCCGAACAGATCCCCGCTTCCTTCCCCCGCAAACACCTCATCGAGGAGTTCACCGGCCAGGGCTGCGGCTATTGTCCCTACGGTATGGATTGTATCCGCGCCTTCCTGGAGAACGATACCAACTTCATCGTGATCCTCCACCACTATGGCTACCAGGCCGACCATTTCTCTGTGGCCGGTAGCAAGACCATCACCTCGGCCCTTAAAGTCAACGGCGCGCCCAGCATGGCTATCGATCGTGCTAAGACCAAGTACGGCTCCAAGAGCGCCGTGGTCTTCCATCCGGGTAACCTGGAGAATGTCAACCGTTCGCAGTTCGTAGATACCACCTATGCCTCTATGGCTATCGAGCCTACTTACGACGCGTCTTCGCGTACGCTCCATGTCCGTGTGTCGGGTGTGCTCTGCCGTACGGATGATCCCGATCTGCAGCTCACCGTACTCGTCAAGGAGTCGGGCATGATCGATACCCAGGCTGACTACGAGAATACCTTCGAGGGCTGGCAGGAGTTCCGTCATGCCAACGCTGTTCGTGCGTTCCTCACGCAGCCTAAGGGTGACCTCCTCGCCGTGCAGAAGCAACACTATTCCGAGGAGTACGACCTCACGCTCCCTGCTGCTTGGGTACCCGAAAACTGCATGGTCGTGGCTTTCCTTAGCGAGGAGTTCCAACCCGTCGTTCAGGCCGCTCAAAAGCCCGTCGTCGCCGGTAGCAAGGGTGGTGCAGATATCCTGCATGGTGGCATCACGCCCGTAGCCGTACCCGACTACTATCCCGAGTACAATGCTACCCAGGGTCCCGGCGACCTGTCCAAGAATCGCTCCGAGCACCTCAATGTTGCTACGGCCAGCTATACCCAGTACGCATCCCTGAATATCACCTTCTGGCAGATCCAGGCCTACAATGCCTCGGCCCTCACTTCGGTGGCCGGCACCAGCTGCGTTCCCTTTGCCCAGATCTATGTCATGGCGCCTTATAGCGAATCGCCTACGTTGCCTACGGGTACGTTCCCTGT
>JAFPJV010000012.1 GCA_017425065.1 Paludibacteraceae bacterium | reverse complement strand
ATTTTCAATTATTTTTTATACCTTTGCACCCGATTTTAACACAAAAAGCAATCTATTATGAGTGATATGTACAAGCGTTGGATATTTATGCTGGTGGCTATCTTGGCTTCCATTGTGCTGCTGAATATCCCTGTTTTCAGGTTCCAGAGCGACAAAGGCATCATTTCCAACCGCACATACGAAATGGATCAAAAGAACTTCTACGTCTGGCAGACTGATTTCGAAACAAACCAGAAGACGCTTGTAGGAGTCGTTTCCGTAAACAAACTTTACTATTGCAACTTGCTGATTATCGGTACGTCGATACTTTGTCTGCTCTGTTTCTTCAGCGAGACGTGGCGTATCCGGCTAACGCTGCTCACGGTATTCCTTTGCGGAGCGTATTACGCACTGATGTTGTATTACGCCATGCGGCTTTCCAATGAGTGGTTCCCGACGATTTATCCCCGCGTGTCCGCCATCTTGCCGGCAGTGACGATGGAGATGATGATTCTGACACGCAAGAGCATGCTCCGCGAAATCCGTCATAGCGACGAGCGGCTCGACGATTAAGGGCGTGTCGGTATAGGCATCGGAAGCAAGTTTGCGTCAAGTCCCCAAACGGTATCCATGGCTTGCATGAGCGTATCGGCAAACGACAGTTGCGGATTCTGTTCAGGCAACTGCACGCTGCCCAAGTCAAGCAACGAGTAGAACAGACACATCGTGGATGTCAGTTTGTGCCGGTTGTGTTGCAATGCAACTGTTTTTTCGGGATATAATTTCCGGTATTTCTCGTTTGTCCACACGAAGAGCGGCACATGATATTCATAGTACGAACCGCTGTACGTGCCGTGCAGGAACATGTGTCTCTCGTCGTCCAGCAGGTTCTCTCCGTGATCACCCACATAGACCAATACGGCAGGACGGCCTGTCTGCTCCAATTCACGGATAACGCAATCGATAAAGAAGTCGGTGTAGAGAATGGCGTTGTCGTACGAATTGATCAGGATAGCCTTCAGGTTGCGGTATGCCGTCATGTTCTCCGGTTTCAGACGAGCCAGACCGGCTTCGTCGCTGCCGCCCGCCTTGTCAAACAGCGCTTTCATGTCCATGCCGCTCATGTCCGGCGTATAGCGTTGGAATTCTTCCGGATAACGCGCCGAGTACTTAAAATGGCATCCTAGCGAATGCAGGGCGATAAACTGCGGCACGTCGTTATGGCGCAACTGGGTGCGCAGAGGCGCCAACAGCACCGTATCGACAAAGATCTCTTCGCCCGGATCGGTGACATATTTCTGATAATCGCAGTTCTCGGCGATACGCATCAGAAAATGGTTGTTGAAACTCTGGTCGGCAATCCATGCCGTGCGGTAACCGGCTTCGTGAAACGCATCCACGACAGAGGCTTCATGCAGATACAATTCGCGGTCGGCGGGCGTGGCGCGAGACAGGATAAACGGCACGGAAACGGTCGTCAGGTTAGCCACCGAGAATACGGAGTCAAACGACACCAATTCTGCCGAATCGCGCGCCATCAGACAGGGCGATGTCTCCCGTTCATAGCCATTCAACTGCCAGTGGTCGTAACGCGAGGTCTCGCCTATGAGAAAGACGACAACAGGCTGATTGTCCTTCACCTGCTGCGGCTTGGAAGGCACATACTGCGCGTCGAAACGAAAACTGCTCAACTCCTCTTTCTGCTCCGCTATACGATGTCCTAAATCCACGATATCGTATATCGACAGAAACATATTCACCGGACAGGCCTTTTCCACTCCGACCCATGCGGCTGTACGCATGTCTTGTCCGTGGATGTTGAACATGTTCCAGAACTTAGGCCGCAGTTTCAGCCCGACAACAGTTGTCAGCAGAAACAGCACGATGATGCCGAATCCCCACAAGCGCGCGCGAAGCGGGGCGATATATTCCTGACGGACGTAGCGATGGGCAAGGTAGTAATACACTCCCCATAGAGAAAAAAAGATAACCAGTACGAACCAGTAAGTCGAAAGCAATTCCAGAAACTCGCCTTTCTCCGACTTGATGATGGTAAACACAAACAGCAGCGAGGTCGTGGCATGATTGATGATCAGGTGCACTAATTCGATTGCCGAAAGCAGGAATCCCAACGACGCGACATACAGAAACGTGCGACGTTTCATCAGGCACAGGCCGGACGCATAAATCGCCAAGGAGGTCAACATATAAATGATGCGCTGCCCTATCGTCAGCAAGTCCTGCGCCACAAACGTGCCTACCATATTCGGCAGGAGCAGAAAGGCAACAAGGCAACCGAAGACGATGCCTTCGCGCTTGGTCATATCAGGCTTGCAGGAATTGGACATACTCTTTTTCTACGCGCAGCGTAGCCGTACGGTTAAGCCACAGAGGCAGGTTATGTTCTACATGGCCGGCAGGGAAATTGAACACTACCGGATAGCCGTATTCCGCAGCATAGCGGGCAATGGTTTCATACACCGTTTCGCCCATAAGCGGGTCGTCTTCGCAGTCTGTGAACTGCCCGACAATAAGGCCGGAAAGGTTTTGAAGCACACCGCTTAACCGCAGGTTGTTCAACATCCGGTCAATATGATAGTGCCGTTCGCCGATATCCTCAATCAAAAGCAATGGCTGTTGAATTACGGACTCTAGTCCGTATGGGGTCCCTTGGAGTCCGTATAGTACGGACAAATTGCCGCCTGTCAGCGGTGCAGTCACTTCGCCGCAGCGATTCAGCGGATGAGCCGGTATCTCATATTCCAGCGGCTCGCCCCGCAGCGCTTCCAATGTTCGTTGCAGCGCTTCGCTCGTCTCGGGAAGCGTTGCGATATGCTTGCACATGATGCCGTGCAACGACGGCTGATGGCTGAGGGCTGACAACTGATGCAAAGCCGTGATGTCGGAGAAACCGATAACCGGTTTTCGTATCTCACCTACGCGATCGATGATACGCTGCAAGCCGTAGCCGCCTCTCGAACAAAGAATGGCATCCACCGACGGATCGTCCAAGGCGGCACGCAAGTCGGCGACGCGTTCGTCGTCTGTGGCGGCAAAACGACCGTGACTGCCACGGCAATACCGTCCTTCGCTCACCTCAAAGCCGTGTGACAAAAGGCGCTCTTCAGCGCCTTTGATGTATTCCGGATCGATCGCTCCGGAGGGGGACAAGATGCGTAGGTGACGTATCATTCTTTGGCTGTTAACTATATACTTTATATTCTATCCAATTGACAAACCGCTTGGGCAGGATGCGCTCCAACAGACACAACACGCGGTAACTCAAGCCTCCCACATATTGCGGACGCGGACTAAGGCAGGTAGCGATATGATAGAACAGACGCGCCATCTGCATCGGACTCATGCCGCTTCGTTCGTCGCGCTCCATGCTTGTGATAGCTTTGCGGGCACCGGTATAGACCTCTTCTCCTGCCGACGATTTCCGACGTGCATCGGTAAAGCCCGTTTGCACGTCACCCGGCATCATCACGCTCACCGAGATTCCTAACTCGCGCACCTCATTGCCCAATGCCAAAGCAAAGGCATTGATGGCGGCTTTGCTCGCCGAGTAGAACGACTGGTAAGGAACAGCCAATATGGCGGCAACCGACGAGGTGTAAATAATCCGTCCGGCATGTTGCTTGCGCAGTTGCGGCAGTACGGCTTGCGTCAGACGCACGGCACCCATGAAGTTGACATCCATCTGCCGTTCGGCTTCGCAGATATCCGTAAACTCAATCGCCCCTGAGATACCGAAACCGGCATTTGAAATGACGACATCGATCCGCTCTGTCTGCTTCAAAACCTCTGCTATCGCTGCGCGGCAACTATCTTCGGAAGTCACGTCACACGTGATATGGGTAATCGCTTCCTTTGTACCTTGTACTTTGTCCCTTTGTACATCCCGACGGCTCAACTCAAACACACGCCAGCCACGCTCCGCAAAGAGTGTGGCTGTTGCTTTTCCTATGCCGCTACTACCTCCTGTAAGAACAAGAGTCTGCATGAATCTTCGAATTATTGAATTTTCAAATTACTCGTTACAGTTCCGGCGCTCCATCCCGCAGCACACGTGCAATGATTTCCACCGCTTCGTCGATCACGGGTTGTGTATGTGTCGCCATGAGCGTGGTGCGCAGCAGACATTCGCCCTCCACGCAGGCAGGTGCCATCACGGGGTTCACATACACGCCTTCGTCAAACATCTTCTTGCCGTAGAAGAGCGTGTCAAGCGTCTTGTACGTGAAGATCGGAACGATAGGCGTCGGCGCCTGGATAATCTTCACGCCGGCAGCCAGCAGTTCTTTCTGGAAATACTTGGCGATATTCATCAGACGTGTCGGGCGTTCCGGATCTTTCTCCAACTGGCGCAAGGCAGCCAAAGCTGTCGCAGCCGACGAAGGAGTGATAGAAGCCGAGAAGATAAACGGACGACTCACGTGGCGCAACCAGTCGGCTACGCGGTGGCTTGTCAGCATACAGCCTCCTATCGACGCCAACGACTTGGAGAACGTCAGCATCGTGATATCCACTTTGTCCGTCAAGCCGAAATGAGCGGCTGTTCCGCGACCGCCGGGACCGAGCACACCGAATCCGTGGGCGTCGTCCACCATCACACGCGCATGGTATTTCTCCGCCAGCGCGCATATCTCCGGCAAGCGGCATATGTCGCCGCGCATGGAGAACACGCCGTCCGTGATAATCAGTTTGCCCGCCGTCTCCGGGATGGCTTTCAGCTGGCGCTCCAGATCCTCCATGTCCGAGTGACGGAAACGGAGCACTTTCGCATAACTCAGCCGGCACGCATCGTATATCGAAGCATGGTTCTCACGGTCGTTCAGGATGTAGTCGTCCTTGCCGCAGATGGCTGATATGATGGCCAGATTGGTCTGGAAACCCGTCGAGCACGTCATGCACTCCTCGTAGCCCGTGAATTCGCAAAGAGCATGCTCCAGTTCCAAGTGCAAGTCCAGCGTACCGTTCAGAAAACGGCTGCCCGACACACCTGTGCCGTATTTGTCCAGGGCGGCATGACCGGCACGAATCACTTCTTCGTTCTCGGTAAAACCGAGATAGTTGTTCGAGCCAAGCATGATCACGCGGTGACCTTCCATGGTCACAACCGGCGCCTGACGCGATTCCAGCACGTGGAAATACGGATAGATGCCTAATTCGCGAACCTTTTTCAGGGTCTCAAAATGGTCACATTTTTCAAATAGATCCATAGATAATTGATTAAAGTTTAGAGTTTAGAGTTTAAAGTTTAGAGAAGTTAGCAAGTTAAAAGTAGTCAGTTTAATTCTACTATTAACTTTCTACTAGTCGGCTTCTCTCAACTCTCAACTTTCAACTTTCAACTAAATTAAAGTACATTCAGTTCTTTCAGCACGGCTGTTGTCTTGCGAACTGCTGCCTCGCTCTCACGGAGTTTCTTCATCTCGTCGTCCGAGATCTTGAGCTCCAGCACTTTCTCGATACCCTTGCGGCCGATGATACAGGGCACACCGATGGTGATATCCTTCATGCCGTACTCGCCTTCCAATGCTGCCGAGCAAGGAATCATCTTCTTCTGGTCCTTTATGATAGCCTCAGCCACCGAAGCAGCCGCAGCACCCGGAGCCATCCATGCGCTGGTGCCCAGCAGACCGGTCAGCGTAGCACCGCCTACCATCGTGCTCTTTACTACGTTCTCCAGCTCCTCTTTCGACAGGAACTCCGTTACAGGAATACCCTTGTAGGTCGTATAGCTGGTCAACGGAATCATCGTTGTGTCGCCGTGACCGCCGATAACGAAACCGTCCACGTCGTTGGCGTTGCACTTCAGCGCCTGGCTCAGGAAGTATTTCAGACGTGCGCTGTCCAATGCGCCACCCATACCGATCACGCGGTTACGCGGCAGCCCCAGTGCGTGAAGCGTCAGATAAGCCATCGTATCCATCGGGTTGGAAACCACTACCAGGATGGCATTCGGGCTGTAGGTCAGCACCTGGTCGCAAACGCTCTTCACGATACCGGCATTCACGCCGATCAGCTCCTCGCGCGTCATTCCCGGTTTACGGGGCAGACCGGATGTGATGATTACAACGTCCGAACCGGCCGTCTTGCTGTAGTCGTTCGTCACTCCCTCTACTACGGTGTCAAAGCCCATCAGCTGGGCGGTTTGCATGATATCCATCGCCTTGCCTTCTGCAAAACCCTCCTTGATATCAATCAGACATACTTCGTTGGCTACTTCATTTACAGCCAGTACATTTGCGCAGGTTGCTCCCACATTGCCTGCGCCAACAACAGTTACTTTTGACATAATGCGTATATATTTTTTATAGTTATTTGCGTCTATATTCTGCTATTTCTCACAAAATAGCCCGCAAAAGTACAAAAAAAAAAGCACATATGCAAATTTACGTGCTTTTTTTTTTATTTTGCTAAATAGTGTTACTATTTATTAGAACATCCAGGTTAATGTAATACGAAGAGACATATCCCTCCAGCGTAGATTTTCTTATCTCGCTCGAATGCTCGAACGATAATTTCGGCTGCAAAGATACAACAAAAAAATGACACACGCAAATATTTGTGCCATT
>JAFPJV010000108.1 GCA_017425065.1 Paludibacteraceae bacterium | reverse complement strand
CACTTACGGGCAACCCCAGTTAGGATATATTACCGATCCGGAAGATGCTTCTACTTTTGTAGCTGTAGGCGACGCGCTCGACCAAACGAGTTCTTATACACAAGTTGAGAACTTTATCGTACCCACTAATATAGCTGATGGTGCATTCTTTGCCATCCGTTATTCCGGAGGATTAGATAATACCGGATATGCCTATATCGACGATATCACCGTTACCAAGAAACCGACTTGCAACAAGCCGACAGGCGTGGCTGTGACTGCGGATTCGGAGACAGCTGAAGGCGCAACAATTACTTGGAACGCCAATGGTATGAGTGCATGGAAAATGCAAGTATCGGAAGGCGATGCGGCAAGTTGGGGCAGCGATATTGCTGCTGCCTCCAATTCGAAAGTGCTGACCGGCCTGAACGCCAACACCTTATATTACGTGCGCGTAAAGGCGGACTGCGGCGGCGCAGGTGACAGCGAGTGGAGCGATGCCGTTTCGTTCACCACACTCTGCGGTACGATAAATGTAAGCGCTTCTTCCTCTTGGAATATTGATTTCGAAGGTCTGAGCGACCATGTTATTCCCGAATGCTGGGACAACTCCGCTTCGACGACGACCTCTTCTTGGGGCAGCGGATATATATGGGGAACCTACAGCCGTTTCAGCAATACGATGCTTGCGATGGACAATGCCGCTTTGAACGGCGGTACCGCGCTCATCAATACCCCGGACATCGCTATCCCGAATGACGGCAGAGAGTACGAACTGACCTTCGACTACTCGAACATGGCGCTCGCAGGCAACAACCTGATTGTAAAGATTTCCGCCAACGGAGGTGCTTTTGCCGATAAGGGCACATTCTATCCTTCCGGCAATGTATCTTCCTATCCGGGTGCATTTAGCAATGCGGTTATCAGCCTTGCCGACTATAGCGGTAAGACCATCAAGGTACAATTCTTCGCCAATCCGACCAGCGGAACTTCTTCCGAAGGCGGCGCGATGTTCGTAGATAACGTGAGTGTACACAAGGTATCGAGTTGCGCTGTACCAACTGCCTTAGCAGCAGGCAACTTGACGGCTAACTCTGCCCACATCACTTGGACGGCAGGAGGTTCTGAGAGTGCATGGCGGTTACAATACCGCGCAGACGGCGGTGATTGGAGCGCCGAGCAAGCCGTCAGCGGTAGTGCGCAACGCGACTTGACAGGTCTGAGTGCCAACACCGAATATTTCGTACGCGTGAAAGCTTATTGCGATGCGGACGACCAGAGCAACTGGAGTGACGTGCTGTCCTTCACGACCCTCTGCGCCGCAGCATCCATGCCTTTCAGCGAGGAGTTCAGCAGTGCATCGGAACTGCCTTCCTGCTGGGAAGCGACTACCACATCCGTTAACGGATGGTCCGCTTACGAGAAGAGTGGCGCTTATTCCGTTCAACTGCGTACGGGTTCGAGCGGCCAAGCTACGTTACGTCTGCCGGCTATTACGCTGAGCGAGGACGCTATCCTGCGCTTTGAATGGAAGAACGTGAACAGCACACAAGTCAACCTGTATATCTCCACTGACGGAGGTTCGAGCAGGACTCTGCTGCCGAACGACCTCTCCTGTGTTCACGCCGACTGGACAACCAAGATCTTCGACCTCTCCGCTTACACCGGCGAGACCGTACTGATTTACTTTGTATCCAATTTCACGACCGTGAACCAATACGCTTACTTGGACGACGTAGAGGTTGTAGCCCGTCCGTGCGACATGATCCTGAATATCCAGGCAGCGCCTATAACCGGCGGCGCAACCATCTCCTGGAGCGGTAACGTGAAGAAACTGCAATACAAGCTCGCCACGGCTGATTCGTGGACAAGCGAGACGATCGCAGCAGCCAACTATGCAGGTCCCAAATCCATCAGCGGTTTGATTCCTGCCAGAACATATCAGGTTCGTCTGTTGCCGGCTTGTTCGGAAGAGGCAGAAGGCAACTGGACAACGCCTGTTTCCTTCACTACTACGGCGATGGAGAGCGTTCCTTACAGCAATGATTTTGAGAGCGAGACTCCGGGTCAAGTACCCTTCAACTGGAGCCGTATCTCCGCTTCGGAATATCCGCAGGTAAGCCACGATGCATACGCCTACAAAGAAGGCGAAAGTTTTGGATACCAAGGCAACAGCATCAAATTCTATGGTGTGAATACTCAAACAATCGTATTCCCTGAGTTCAATGCAGATTTGAAAGACCTCGTTGTTTCCTTCCATTACCGCAACCGTGACTGCACGATGCAGTTGGGTTATGTAGAGGACGACGGCACGACATTCGTAGCACTGGAGAACCTGCCTACACAGTCCGGTTACGGAGAGTTCCCGTTTGAGAAAGACCTCTACGGCATCAGCAGTGATGCGAAAAACATTGCCATCCGTTATACCAACGCCGGTTCTCAGGCACAATGCTGGGTGGATAACGTGGAAGTGAAAGAAGCCACTTGCGGTCAGCCGACCAACTTGGCATTCGACAACCTCACGGCCAACTCCGTACATATCACTTGGGCGGCTTCGGATCGAGGCACGGAGTCCAACTATCAGTACATTAGGAGGATATGGGACGAAGACGATCCAAACTGGGCAAGCGCTACACTTGTCGGAAACGATGTTCTTGAGTTGGATTTGACCGGACTGACCCCCAATACCGAATATGAGTTCTACCTGCGTTCGTTCTGCGGCGTAAGCGATCAGAGCACGCCTGTGAAGATCGAGTTCAAGACCCTGATGAAGGATGAAGTATTTGCCGATTTGGCTACTGCTACGGACAACGAGAGCCGTCTGGCTGCACTGAACGGTCAGACGATCAACATGATTATCGAGCGTCCGCTGCTCCGCAACGGCGACTACTGCACGCTCTGTCTGCCATTCAACCTGACTGCATCGCAGATAGCCGATGCCAACTGCCCGTTGCACGGATTTGTCATCAAGGAGTTCGAGCACTCGGAGAACAAAGAGGGCGAAGTAAACCTCTACCTCCGTCAAGTCAGCAGCATCGAAGCCGGCAAGCCGTACTTCGTTCGCTACGCAGGTGCTCCGACGGACGACCGTCTGACGCCGTTGCGCTTCGAGGGCGTAAAAATACTACTCAGCACGCCGGTAGCAGTCAGCAACGAGGATTGCACACCCCATGGTGTATTCAATCCGTATGCTTTGACCGGAGGCGACAACACCACCTTCTTCCTCTCGTCTGCCAACACGCTCTATTACCCGAGCGCCAACGGCACGATGAACGGTTTCCGTGCGTACGTACACATTGATCCGGAGAGCCCGCTGGGCATCGCTATCCGCCGCGGCGCACCGATGCGCATCCGCGAAAGCGAACAGACAGCGACAGGAATTGACGAAGTACCAAGTGACAAAGTACAAAGAACTAAGGTGCTGCGCAACGGACAAATCATCATCATCCGCGACGGCAAAGAATACAATGTAATGGGTATTCGCCTCTAAGAGTTAAGAGTGAAGAGCTAAAAGCTAAGAGCTAAGAGTGAAGAGCTAAGAGTGAAGAGTGAAAATTTGAAATCTGAAATTTGAAATCTGAAATAGTATGAAAACGAGATATATAGCGCCTCAAACGAAGGCACAGAAGTGGCAAAGCATACATGTTATATGCACCAGCGTTCCGGGAGAGATTGTTACCAATCCTGATCCTGTGAACCCGAATGATGTGGAGATTTTTTAACCATTGACAATACGGACAATTATGAAAAGAAGTATTATCGTTATTGCACTATGCGCAATCGCATTGGGCATCCATGCACAGAAGACCTTCAATTATCTGTGCGCCATCACCGAACTGAAGGTAGATACCCTGGCGAGCAACACCAAGAACCAGTACACGCTGTCGTGGACGCAAGTGTGCAAGAATACGGCCGAGTACACCAAACCGGAAGTGACCTACACGACGACCGTCAAACTCGTAATCAACTCCGACGACCGCACGCTGGAAGGCACCTACACCACCGTAGGAGCCGACCCGAACAGCATCAGCGCGAACGTCAACGACCAGACGATCAACCTCGTCTCCTCCGAGTTGTACTACGGCAGCACCCGCCGTCTGCTGCGTACGGACTCCGTCTCGACCTTCACGATCATCAAGATTGACGATACGCATTACGGCATCAGCGTAGGCCGCCTGTGCTTCACGGCAGCCGCCCTCCCCGACCGCGGTAAGAACTCGTATATCTACAACTACTGCTACGCCGAGGACGAGATCCTCACGCCTGGCATCAGCCCCAAACCGTTTGAGTTCAGATATGTGCAGGGCGAGTACGTGCAGCAGGTGTATAACTACGACATGATGGTCAACGGCATCAGCGTGGAGCACGATGACAGCGAATACGGTACGCTCCGCTATTTCCTCACGCTCAGTTGCACCGGCAAGAACCGCGCTAACAACATCACCCGCAACTACGAAGTGCAGCTGGCTATCTATCCGAGCGAAGCGTCCATCGTAGGATCATTCTCAACGCAAGGAAGCGGCATGCTCCTCTATTCGTCGAACAGCTACGTCCGGGACATGAAGATCGACAAGACCCGCTACCTGGCGAATGACTCGCTGAGCACCATTCAGATCAAGTCGAAAGGCACCAACCTCTACAGCTTCTTCGGCGGCACGCTGACCTGCACCGACATCGACGCCAACTACCAGGCTGTCTATCACGAGAAACGTATCGAAGCCGTGCACTACTACCACTTCAGCGACAACGACGGACAAGGTATCGAGTTCGGATGGGACGAGAGCAGCAGCGAGATAGAGCTGACGCCCTACAGCATCGACATCGAGCCTTTCACCGCCAGCGGCGAGATATACAAATACAACGTGACTCTCAACGCGCGCAACGACAACGGGAAAGAGCATCAGGTATCGCTCACGCTGGAGGACGGCCAACTGGACGGCACGTTCACCGTAGCCAACGAGAAACTGTCGCTCTGGTCGAACGTCTATTCCGGCACGTCATCCTCGTATGTCGCCACCGGTTCCACGATCACCGTCAACCCCAAGAGCGGCAACATACATACCATCTCCGGCAACCTGCTCTGCGAGAACGGGAACACCTACATCATCCGGGCATTCGACTTCGAATACGGCAGCACAACAGGAATTGGTTCTGTCGAAAGTCAAAAGTCAAAAGTCGAAAGCCGAAAGGTGCTGCGCGACGGACAGATGCTCATCATACGCGAAGACAAAACCTATAACGCCCAAGGCACAGAACTATGAAAAAATTCCTTTTAACTGTTTTAGCAAGTGCAGCGGCGGTGATGAATGCCGTTGCTGCCTTCAACCTGACAGCCTCCAAAGTGACGGTCCAAGACTTGACGGTCGATAAGGACAATTTCTTCGTCACGGTCGAGGCTTCCACCTCAACAGGCGAGTACGAAGTGGCTTTTGACGTGTGGCCCAAGAAGCACTCGGCTATCGGCCATTTCTCCGCTGCCGACGGCACGATCACTTACGTCAGCTGCTACGTGCACAAGACCAAAGCCAACGGCTCGAGCGTCAACATGTGGTACTACAGCGAAGAAGACGCCACTATCGAACTGAACATCACGGAGAAAAGCGAAGGTGTCTGCACGTTGAGCGGCACGATAGACGCCACCCGAAACGGCACGACCTACACCTATATCATCGGCGACTTCGACTTTGCCTATACCGAAGACGGCAGCATAGAGCCGGAGCCGGATCCCTACCGCTTTGAGCCGACCGTGGCAAGCGTCGTGGACTTCAGCGGTGACGTGGTCAACTTCCGCCAGCGCGATGGCTATATCGAGGTGACACTCAACGAGATGGCCAACGAGACATACGACTGGATCGAGTTGCGGCTGCTGTCCGACGAACTGGCCATGCCTGCCGGAACCTACACGATAGACAACAGCGGCAATCCGGGCACCCTGACCGCTTCAAAAGGCTATCTCGGAGGCACCAAGGGGGACGACCCGTGCTATGTGGCCATCCGGGGCGACCTGGAGAACTGGGGACAATACACCCCCTATTACCTGGAGAGCGGTGCGCTGCAGGTGAGCTACAATGCCAAAGGCGACACCATATTCGTCACAGGCGAAGCCACTTCCCACAACGGCTCCAAGATACGCGTCAACGTGCGCAGTTACAACATGCTCTATGTTGATGACCAGCCGCCCGTGCCGGAAGATGTCACGCTCGGCATCGACACCGTGGTCATCACCTATATGTCGAACCTGTCCGACACCCTGGCAAGCAAGTTTGTCTATACGTTCAATTTCAGCCGCGCAGACGACTACCCAACCGTTCTGACGGATGTTATTATGACCAAGCCGATGGAACTGGTAGCAGGCACCTACACGCTGGAGAACGGACTGCTGAGCGGCGTACAACTGGCACAGAACCAGAGCGATTTCGAAGAGAATCTGTTCATGGGAGGAGCGTACAACTTCACGGATGTCACGCTCAGTCTTGCGCAGGAGGACGGCAGCTGGCGCTACACGATGGAGATGCACGATGATATCGGTAGCACCTATCGCTTCTCGATGGTTCAGCAGCCACATATCATCCTCTATCCGCAGCCTTCCGTTAATCCGAAAGAGCAACCGTTTACGGCCGAGTCGAAGACCGTCAGCGAGCAGTCGTTCGTGACCGACACCCTCATCTGGAAGGATGAGACCGTGGAAAAAGACGGCATCATCGACATCATCCTGAGCAAGCGTTTCGCAGACGCAGACGGGACACGTCCGTACATCCAACTCGGCATGTACACCAATACCTCCAAACCCGCAGCCGGCAGCTATCCGGTCAACGGCAGCGAAGAGGACGGCACGTTCAGCGCCTCGTTGGGACAATACGGCAATGTACTCATCCCCTGCTTCGCCGCTATCGCCAACGAGAACGGCTATGCCAACCAACTGTGGTTTATCGTCAGCGGCACAATCCATCTCAGCTACGACGAGGCCGATAAGCCTATCCTGTCCGGCGAATGCACCAGTTACTACGGCTCAACGATACGCTTCACCTACCAGCCGCAGCCGGAAGGCCTAGAAGAAGTACAAAGGAACAAAGTACAAAGTACAAAGATGTTACGTGACGGACAAATCATCATCATCCGCAACGGCAAAACATACAACGTTTCCGGTCAGAAAGTCGAATAACGACATCCCCCGGCCCCTTCTCAGAAAGGGAGACCGGAGTGGCCTGACAAAAGTTCCCTTTTTGCCAAAGACCATCACGGGACCATCTTCCAATCAAAGTCCATTCGCAATCCAGCGAGTGGACTTTTGGTTAAATTCTGTGTAAAGGGGATTCGTAGATTGCCGTAGGCAATAATCGACAGAGCTAAGCGGCGGAGTAAATTGCATGGCAATAATCGTTCGAGCGAAGCGAGATAAGAACTCCAGACCGCGGGGTGAGAAGGCCCCTTTCTACGCAAAAGAGACACCGTTTTGGTGTCTCTTGGCGGAGAAAGGGGGATTCGAACCCCCGGTACAGTTACCCGTACGACAGTTTAGCAAACTGTTGGTTTAAGCCACTCACCCATCTCTCCTCGCGCGTCAGCGCGACTAAATCTCGGTTTATAACCTAAATTATGTGCTTTATTTTCTAAAGCGGCTGCAAAATTACTGCTTTTTTTTTATATACGCAAATTTTTTTGCAGAAAAATGATTCTAACGGCTCTTTTTCGCACGTTTTTGCGGTTTTCAATCCAAGGGATGGAAGATATCCATACCAAAAGCACGGGTAAAAGCATCCGTTTTCTTCAAGGCTTCTGCCGTGTCCAGCACCACTCCTTTGCCGGGCGTCATGAGCATCACACGGTCGCTCAACGCCAACGCCAATTCCAACTCGTGCGTCGAGATCAACACCGTCTTGCCCTGTTCGTGCGCCAGACGACGCAAGAGCCTGAGAATCAAGATACGATGCGGCAAGTCCAGATGTGCCGTAGGTTCATCAAGCAGGATGACCGGCGTCTGCTGCGCCAAGGCTTTGGCTATCAGGATGCGCTGCTTCTCTCCGTCGGAATGAGAGTTGAAAAAGGACCGCCGGAGTGGCTCCGGAGCCGGATTTGCGCCTGATAGATGTTTGAAGCCGACTTGCTCGAGGGCTTCGGCGATGATTTGTTCGTCGGCTTCGGTCAGGCCGCCGAGAAAGGACGTATAGGGATAACGCCCCATGGCAACGACATCGTGCACCGTCGTGTTGTCCAGCGACATCCGCTCCGTCAGCACCAGCGCGATGTGTTTAGACCGCTTCGCTGATAGACCGTTAACACTGATAGAAGATAGACCGGCTTCGCCTGATAGACTATACTCTCCGCCCAGGGGCGGCTGCAAGCCGGCGAGCGTGCGCAGCAGCGTCGATTTGCCGCATCCGTTCGGACCAAGCATACAGACCATCTCGCCCTCGTTGAGCGAGAAAGAGAGGTCGCTTTGCACGACAAACCTCTCCCCTGCCCTCCCCTCAAGGGAGGGAGTATTGATCCCCGCATATCCGATAGTGAGGTTATTCGTAGTAATAGACGCGTTGCACACGGCGGCTGACGGATGTTAGGATTTCGTAGGTTATTGTTCCGAGTTTGTCGGCCAGTTCCTGCAGCGGCATATGTTCGCCGAACACCTCGACCACATCGCCCGGACGCGCATCGGCTCCGGTGACGTCGATCATCGCCTGATCCATGCAGACATTGCCCACCACGGGACACCGCTTGCCACGCACCCACACTTCACCGCCATAGTTGGAGAAGCGACGGTCGAAACCGTCGGCGTAGCCGATAGGAATGACAGCTATCACTCGGTCTTCGTCGAGACGTGTGTGGCGGCCGTAGCCGATTGTCTCTCCGGCTTTGACCGTCTTGACGGACAGGATGGTTGTCTCGAGCGAACAGACGTTACGCAGTTTGGCTCCGGCAAACGAGAAACCGTACATCCCGATGCCTAGACGGCACATATCAAACTGATAGTCAGCGAATCGCTCAATTCCTGCGGAATTGCAGATATGCTTGAGTATGGTCGTTGGACAATAGTCGTTGGTCGTTGGTCCAGTCAGGGCCTCGTTGGTCGTTAGACCTTTTTTGAGTTCTTCGGCACATTCATCGAAGTAGCGGATTTGCCCGAGCGTGAACTCATCGAACTGGGCTTCGTCGGAACCGGCGAGATGTGAGAAGACGGACGCCACACGCACGGCTTTGGTGCGGCTGAGTTTGTCGAGCAACCACGGGATGTCTTCGCGGTAGAAACCGAGACGGTGCATGCCGCTGTCGATCTTGATATGAATAGGTACGTTCTCCAGTCCTTTGGCTTCGGCAGCCGCCACAACGGTCTTGAGCGACTGGTGGGAATAGACATTCGGTTCGAGGTTGTTCTCCAAGATCATATCCATCGCCGCCACCTCAGGATCCATGATGATGATGGGCAGCGTGATACCTGCGCGACGCAACTCAACGCCCTCGTCCGCCACAGCTACAGCCAGATAGTTGACGAGTTGGTCGTTGGTCCAGTCAGGGCCTCTTTGGTCGTTGGCATTTTGGAGAGCCTTGCTTACTTCGACACTTCCGGCGCCGTAGGCAAAGGCCTTGACCATGCAGGTCAGTTTGGTCTCGGGTCGGAGCAACGAACGGAAATAGCGCACATTGTCCACGAGTGCGCTCAAGTTGACACGGAGAACGGTTTCGTGGGTCTGCTGGAGGATGCGCGAGGCGATGGTCTCTTCGTCGTAACCGAGAGCACGCATGACGGCAGCGCAGGTGCGTACGTTCTGGTGCGTCGGGTCTTCGATGACTTGCCGGGAATGGACAAACAGTTTCATCTTCTCGGCGCGTTTCTGCTCCAATGAATCGAAGTTCTCGTCGTGCTCGTGACCGATATAGGTGATGACGCCAATGGTCGGACGGATGATACGTTCCAGCCGCTCCATCTCGCCCGGCATCGATATTCCGGCCTCAAAAACCGCAAGAAGCGGTTGGTCGTTGGTCGTTAGTCGTTGGAAATTCTCCAACTGCCAGACTGACAACGGCACGCCTATCTGCGAGTTGTAGGACTTGGGTGAACGGATGACACAGTAGTCGTCTTTGAGCAACTGATAGAGCCACTCCTTGACGACCGTCTTGCCGTTGGAACCGGTGATACCGATCACGGTGCCAGTAAACCGGCTGCGCACATAGGCAGCCAGCTCCTGCAAGGCACGAAGCGAATCACCCGTAACGAAAGCACGGACACCTTTCTCGCGGAGTTCGGGAATATAGCGGGCGCCGTCGTTTCGTTCGGTTTTGAGCGCAAAGAACAACGTGTGCGCCGCTTCCTTCGTACTTTGTACACCGTACACTTTACACCGTACACCATTGTCCCCTTGTCCTTTCAGTTGGCGGCTGTCGGTCAGAAGGTAACGTATCTCCAACGAGTCGTCACCTTCTACGCGCGCATACGTACCTATTATTTGCTTTATCTCAGCCAGCAGCATAGGCAGCGTCTTACTCTATTCTGTCTTCGAGGAATTCGATGTACGGATCCAGATACTCGTCGGTAATGGTCTCGTCGTCCAGATTTACGTCCCATGCGTCGTTGATATCGTTGGTGAAGATCACCTTGATACCCGACACTTTCTCCGTAGCCGTCCATACGGAGTTGCCGTCTTCGTCATTCTCCTGTTTCGTCCACTCGGAGAATTCCACGTCAAGCATATTGTAGAGGTCAAGCATATCTTTCGCTACGTCGTTGACTTCGGCTTTCTGCTTGAGTGCCTGCTTGTAGATCTGGAAATTATTTTCCGGGGTAGATTTATAGATCTCCTGTGCGATAGAATCGAGCGCACCGGCAAAATCCATGGCACCTTCCACGTCGCCATACACGGCTCCGAAGCATTGTGCAGCCACTTGTGCACGGAACGAGTCGTCGATTGCTACAGAATACTTGTTGGGACCGTCAACGAGGTCGCAAGACGGAAGCACTACTGCAAATACCAGGGCGATCAAGCCCGCAAAGAATGTTTTTGTTTTCATGTGATAAATAGTATTATATGTCCCTTCTGACGCCTTCGGGGATTGGCTATATGTCGGTTATTTTTCGGTTTGCTTCATGCGCTGCATGTCGCGGAACAATGGTCCGTACTCCGTGCTGAGCATGAACTCGAGATTCCTTTCCTCGGGACTCAAGCGCTTCTCGGGCATAAAGGGACTGCTATATTCCCATTTGTAAACCGTCTCGCCTTTCTTGTTGATATAGCGCCATTGCGTCCAGTCGGAATTGTTAATCAATGCTAAACCGTTGATGAAGGGGGTGTAGAAAAATTCGCCTTCTTTGAGGCTGAACAAAGTCTCACCTTTCTTGTTGATGCACTCAATACGAGAACCCGAGTTTTTCCTTACAAATGTCGCATCGTCATAGAAGTAAGTGACAACTTCATAGCGACACGGAATTACTTCCTCGCCCTTGGTATTGATAAAGCCGTATTTGTCACCCTTTT
>JAFPJV010000107.1 GCA_017425065.1 Paludibacteraceae bacterium | reverse complement strand
TAATGACAGCAAGCGCAAGTTATGATCAAAGGTATTATCCCGATCAATAGAGAGAGTATGCCAAGTATTACAGCGACTTTAAATTGGAAACTAATGGTTGCATCATAGTTGTGCCACAAATAACAAAACCGATTAGTTGGACAAATAATAATTTTGTCATACTCTTTAATTCCCAACTGGTTCATGCTTCTATCGCTTAACATTGCGTGACCTCCATCTAACCCATAGGTAGATGATGCTACTACTTTGCGATAAATTCGTCTGGATTGGTTTGAAGCATTTTTGACGCAAACAATTCCTTCAATCGTATTAGGAATCTTTCCTTCTTTAGTGTTAATGTATAAAGAAATCTCTTTGCTTTGCAATGCAACAAGATTCTCATAATCATTTTGGTGTTTCTTAACAAACTCCGGTGTTGCGCTAAAGACTTCGTATGTTTTGTTTGCTGATATGTCTTTAGACATAGATTAAATCATTTAATCATTGCCTACTCTTTATTGGATTATCTGCATCCTCCGTTACGTATGCCTTTAAATGTCCTCCTGTTTAACGTCAGTGAGTGACGACCGAGTTTTATGCTATCGGCGGGAGCAATCTTATTGTTTTAATATCGCGATAAATTCTTTCAAATTCACAACATCAACTTTCGGATATGCACTTTCTTTCAGTACATTAAAATGCGTATCTTCCGTTACAATATAACGCGCATTGCAGGCGAGAGCACAATCCACAAATTTATTATCATCCGGATCTGCTTGAATGAGATTGTACCGGAAATACGTTTCAACCCGTTTCACATACATGCAGTTCAACAAAGTGTTTATTAACAAATTCGCCAACTGCTCGTTATGAAAACAATCTATAACTTTCTCTTGATACTCATACAAAATATCCTCTGTAACGCACAAGGTGTACGCACCGGATAATAACTTGTCCCACACTATGCGCGGCGGCTTTTGCGTAAAAGCGACTTGCAAAATCACATTGGAGTCAAGAACGATGTTCATATCAATATGCTGTACGGAAATGAGTAGTAGCCCCTTGGGAGATCTGGTCTTCTGTTAATTCTCCATTAGCAAACATCGCTGCTTTTGTTTTTTCAAATTCCGATAAATAGAAAGCCTCCAACGCTGCTTTTAAACGCTGTTCCGCAGCCTCGGTACGATTGAAATTCAACATACTAACCAGATGCATTTGCATTGGAGTGAGGCCAACTTGTTGATTTTGTTGAAACGCTGTACTCATAATCTTTTGTATTATCCACACATTTTCGGCTGCAAAGATACTACAAATATTTGGAATATGCAAGATTTTTGGACAAAAAATGAAATATGCTTGCATATTTTTAGTTTTTGGCACAAAAGATCGACCAACTATTTGTCTCCTAAAAGGCTATTCCGACTATTTGGAATTTTGCATTTTGACATGCAGACCGGAACGACAGTCAACCGACGGTCAACCGACAGTCAACCGACAGTCGGGGCTAATGTCGGGCACATGTAGGTTCAATAAAACAAGCCGAGCCGCTCGTGCGGACAGCTCTGCTTGAAGTCCAACATATTTGGGAAAAACTTGCTTTTTTACCCCTCCTTGTTGAGGATGACGAGGGCGCCGATAGTGCCGGGTACCCAGCCGCAACAGGTGAGCAAGAAGACAATAAGCACCGAGCCGCAACCCTTATCCACCACAGCTAATGGCGGAAAGAAAATGGCTAATAAGACGCGAAGACATGACATAGCTTAAAATGTTAAGGACAGCAATGCCATGCTGCACATTCCGCACAGCACGGCATACAAAAAAGCGCGCCGACTCATTACATCTTAGCGGCAGCGGACGACAACTTGGCAGTGATTTTGCCGTGGCGTTTCAATTGCGCGGGAGTCATTTCGTCTTCTTTGCCCGGCATGTTACGCTCCATCTCATGGACTTTCTCCAGCATCGCAGCATATTCGCCAACGGCAGTCAGATCGCCGTTTTGAGCTTTCTTAGACAGCGCGATATAGGAATCTACGCATGCCTCATAGCTGTCAAGCCATTTGTCCCATGCTGCTACATCCACTTTCGGCTCCTCTTTGGCAGGTGCCTCTTCTTTTACAACAGGTGCTTCTTCTTTGACTTCTTCCACTTCTTCAACAACCTCCTCTACTTCATCGACTACTTCTTCTGCTTCCTGAATGAGCAGGGTGTCCTGTTCTGCAGACTCGGATTTGTTGGAAGACGACGTGCATCCGCACAACATCAAGGCAGCAACTGCCATCAAACATAACGATACTTTCTTCATTGTTTTTCATTGGCGGTTATATCCCATCGCCCCATCGGTTTTAAAATATGGTACTTATAATATCTCCCAATAGCCGTTACGCTTGCCATTGCGGCGAATTATAATTTCTTTTTCAGTCAAGCGGACAGTGAGTGTTTTCACCGTGCGTTCGGATTTGCCTATCTGTTCTGCTATCTGTTTTTGTGTAGCGGATGGATTTTGCTGTATGATACGCAGCACAGCCAGTTCTCCTAAAGTGCAGTTTTTGCACTTTGGAGGCAATTTGTCCGTATTTTTTGCACTTTGGGCTGCACTTTGGATTGCACTTTGAGGTAGTTGGTCGGCGGATTTGCTCCAGTCTAAGTGCATCTCACGATTCAGCAGGACGTTATTCTCATTCAACAACATATTTCGGAAGAAGCGCTCCAAAAACGTTGTTTCGTAACTTATGCCGCGCACCACGTTCGTATAGTTTGCCCGCACGAGTGCATTACGGAAATAGCAGGAATTAGCTGCAAATATTTCATTATCCACCACAAAGCCAAGCGAACGCAGATACTTGATCATAAACACGGCTGTGGTACGCGTATTCCCTTCTCCAAACGGGTGGATTTGCCATATATTACTACAGAACTGAGACAAATGCTTAATGGCTTCGTCCAGCGTTATGGCAGAATAGTCGAAAGTTTTCTCTTGGGCAAAGTCATAATTCAGCGTCTCGACAATCATATCGGCGCTGGCGTAATAGACAGTATCGCCGCACAACACCCATTCCTTCTTCGTAATATTATAAGTGCGTATTTTGCCTGCAATCTTATAGATACCTTGAAACAGATGGCGATGAATACCAATTAGTTGAGTGGGGCTGAATGTGAATGATTTTTCAGCCAACAGTTCCGCTATTCGGGCTGATACCTTGTCGGCTTCTTCTGTATCCTCCGACTCGGAATGGCTACGTCTTTGTTCGGACTGGTAATAACTATCTATCAGCGTTTTCGCCTTACCAATAGATATCTCGTCCTCGATATGCTGTTTGGCTGTTTGGAGCAGATAGTCGGAGACGTGCAAGCCATCGACTTGTTGCAAGCCGATAGCAGTCTGCCAAATCAGGCTGCGTTCGCGTTTGGAGGGTTCGCCTTGGCGGATATACTCCTCCAACTCCGGTATGCGATATGAGTCCGACGGGATCATGCAGCCGCTGGGAAAAGGTGGTTTAGTCGTTGATTTCTTGGCCGGTGGCGGTGTAGGTACGGCCGTTGCGGAGGATGAAGAGCGTGCCGTTCTTGATGAGCTTGGAAGCCTCACCCCGTCCCTCCCCTGAAGGGAAGGAAGTTTGATTGATGCCGGTCGGTTCTTCGGTGCTGGCTTTGCGAACGGGGCGGACAGGACAGCCGTACGTGCGCATGGCGTCAATAATGGACGGATCGCTTGTTCCTTTAATAAACGCTACTTTAGCCGTACTATTGTCGCCGAAGTCGCCTGTCCAATAGAACGCCTGGCCGTTGCCTTGCGCCATCATGCCTGTGCCATAACGGTAGCCCGTTGCCGGAAGGAAGACGGCGCCAGCCTCTTCCAGTTGTTTCCATTGTTCGAACGTATAGACGTTGGCGGTAAAGTTATTCGGTTTCGGCGTGAAACTGAGTCCTTCGGGACACGTCCAGTTGTCGGGCAACAGGATACAGCCCTTGATGTCGTTGATGACAGCTTGTCCTTGCTTCGTAGCAGCTTCAGCGCGCGTGTTGAGCAGATAATCCCACTCGGCAGCAGAGAGCAGACGCCATGTATGACCGCCATCGTTCACGATGGTATTGTAGTGCAACCAGTCGTAATCGGTGCCGGCAATGGTGCCTGTTATCTCGGATGGAATCGCGTAATCCGATGTTGTCGTGGATGTCTCCCACGGTTTGGCAGCCACGCCGCTTGTTCCAAAACCGAAGAGGTCGATCCAGCCGCTATAGGTAGAAGAAGCTTTCGTGTTGTTAGCGCCAATCATGTCATATTGGTTGTTCTCCAGACACCATTGATCGGTTTTTGGTTTGTATCGCAGGTTGCCTTGTGCAAAAGTAACGCTTTCGGTTTCTGAAACAGCGAAGCGACCTGTCAGGGTTTTTGTGACAAGCGGTCCCTGCGCTTTTTGTGCGCGGATACGGTCGAGGAAATTCATTACCGCTTCGAAGGTGGCATTGTCGGTCGGGAATGAAAGCCCTTCGCTGTGCGTATATAACTCACAATAATCATCACCCACTACCTGCTTAAAGGCGTTATGCACTTTCGTTACATCTGCATCTTTAATAAAACCATTATTGGGATCATACACCAGAATGGTCGGAGCCCAATTTGCGGAGGCGTGCGGCAGAAGTGTTGTATAGCAAAGGGGGGCAAACTGACCCTTGCAGTTGCTACCAGGACAACCAAATATTCTTTCAGTCGGAAACATCATATCGTACTGTGTACATTCTTTTGTTGCCGACATACAGCCAAAGTCTGCCACAGCATCTACGGAACTGCTTTTGTTCAGAAAGTTACCTATCGTCCCTTCCATATCCCAGTCCGTTGGATACAATTCATTTATTCCGTGTGTCGTGCTCATGAGCATGGCGCTAAAACTGCCCAAGCCATAACCGGAGAATGCGATAAAAGAGGTGTCTAAATCCCGCGGGCCTTCCGACACGCCTTCACCGTTATTATGCAGGAAACGTACCGCCGCCCGGTAATTTTGTATCGGTGCAGGGAAGTGAGGACCACTATTACTACAAGCATGGTTATTCGGGCAGACCACCGCATAGCCGCGTTGCAGGGCGTACTCTAAAAACGCAGAGGCTTGCTGGTAGGCGGTCTCTTTATAGTTATGGTTTAACCATGCCTCTGTGCCGATGTAGATGAGAACCGGATAGGGTGCTTCGCCCGTTTCGGGATAATAGATATCCAGATTATAATACTGACTATTGGTACCAGTCTCCTTGGATCCATCTGTGTAATCCCAAGTCTGCTTTTCGTAACCGAAAGCGTTGACGGCAATCATCGTTGCCAGAATAAAGAAGTAAAATTTACGCATATTATAGATTTTAAAAGTTAATATATTCAAACGTTTTACGTCCCTACGGGACGGATATTATGATTTTGCGCTGCAAAGGTACAAAAAAAATCGCATATGTGCAAATTTTTGTGCGTTTTTTTTGCAGACCGGCTCTTTTGAGCCTGATAGAACGTTTCACTGATAGACCGTTGCACTGATAGACCGGCACTTGTAGTGCCTGATAGACTGATTCAGTATAGTGACCATGCCTACTCAGTCGAAAAGCGACAATTTGCAAAAAGAACGAGAAAGAGAAAAGAAGCAAAAGAGAAAGAGATAGAAAGGAGTATTTAAAACCTTACTTTTTTTTGAAAAAAAGACGAAAAATCCCAAATCGTTAAGTATCGTCCACGGGGATTTGATTGAGGTTTCGTTGGATAGTGATTGGAAGATGATCACGGCGTCGGAGCGGGCTCACAAGATCGAAACGCACTGAGCGCGTTTAACTTGCCGCCGCTCCTCCTTTCCCCACGAACTATCGCTGCGCTAGCAGTTCGCGGGGGCCCCAACATCACGTGACCGGCTCTTCCTCGGATTGCCCTCGGAAGATGATCCCGTGATGACATTGCGGGTGATTCGAGATGGACGAAGGGAGACATCCCCCTGTCCCTTCTCAGAAGGGGAGAAAGAAAGGGGGAGAAAAAACTATCCGAGGCGCGTAGGTCTCGGATAGTTGGGAAGGTGATCGGTTGTCGCAAAAATGCGACAAAAATGCACGATGTTATTTCACTTCTTGTCCTTCGACGGTGTAGGTGCGGCCGTTGTGCTGGATGAAGAGCGTGCCGTTCTTGATGAGTTTGGAAGCCTCACCCCGTCCCTCCCCTGAAGGGAAGGGAGTTTCTTCGATGCCCATACCTCCCTGGGACAGGCTGATCGAGTACAGCTTGACACATCCGTCGGGATTAGCGGCATTGAGGCGGCGCAATGCAGGTGCTTCGCCGGCAGCTGTATTAACCGCATAGATAAACGCGAAGGTAGCGATGTTCAGGTCGTACGGGATACTTACCACGCCCTTGGTTGCCTGCGTGAGCAGCACGGGTTCGTTGTTGCCGATCTGTACGGCGAGTTGATATGCGCCGGAAGTCTGCATACCGATGTCGATATGGCCTTTCCCAACGGGCAGCAACAGACTCAAGCCGCTGAATTTCTCTGCGAAGGCCGCCGAACCCGGCGTGAGGTCGCGAATGAATTCGCTCACTTCGGCAATGGTCATATCGGTGTTGAGGACGAGACATCCTTCCGTCTTGTCGATGCCGTCGCTTTCTCCGAGCGTATAGAGGATACCATCAATCTCGTCACCTGTGGGATCGTCGGTCAGTTCGAGTTCGGCGAACGAAACGGAACCGTACATGGCAGTCTCGCTCTTCGGGCCGATTTCAAAGCGGAGGGCCGTAAGGCCTTGTCCGTCAACGAAGACACCGTTTTCAACATGTACGTCACGGGTGAGCATGATGGTATGTTCTCCCAGTTCGACATCCTCTACTTGTCCCGCCATGGCTCCCCATTCACGCGGGTCTTCGCCCGGCTGCACCTCGATGTCGAGGAATACCTCGCAGTAGCTGTTGTCTTCCACGCGGAGCGTCTTGCATATCATAAGCGGGTGCGGCGTCGTGGCGAGAGCGTGTACCTGTACGCCGTCGATAGTCAGCTTGTTGCCGGCGCTGAACTGCGGGAAACGTCCCAACATCGTCAGGCGGCTATTTTTCTCGCCGTCGCCGGAGATGATGAGGTCGTGTTGGCAGAAGATACCCGCCGAGTTGTGCAGGATGGCGCAGTTGCCGACGATCTTGATGTTGAGAGGCAGCGGACCGCTACTGTAGTCCAACCAGTCCGTCCATCCCATGGAGCTGTCTTCCTCCTCGGAATAGCTGCGCTGGTAGTTGCGCATGGTCAGCGTACGTGTCTCGATATCAAAGGAGAGCTTGCCGTCGCCGTAGATGTCGTTGCAGTTGTCTTTTGTCACCTTGATCATATCAAAAGCGAGATAGGTGGAACCTGATCCCCAAGTATGCGGCGTGCGCTCGGGCGACAGGATTTCCAGGACGAAGTGGTCGCCCTCTTTTACGATGGCTTTCCACTCGGCCGTAAGCGGCTGGATATCATCGTCACCGGCAAAGGAGGCGGTGATAACACTCTCACCGGCTCCTACAACGGTTATCTCGCCGTTTTTCTCGTTGACGGTAACAGCTTTCGGATTGGATGAGCTGTAGGTAAGCGGCAACATAAGCGGGTTGCTGACCTCGTTCAACATGTAAGGACGTCCGGCATACGCGGTATAGGCGGTGTCCACCTTGGTGTAGTAGGTCAGGAAAGGCGCATCGGCGAAGTCGAAACGGAAGCTCTTGACGGTGTCGTTTTCGGCAGCGACGAAGAGCGCCCACTCGACGGTCCAGAGTGATTCTTTGTACTCGTCGGATAGACGGCTGTCGTCGATGAGGATCGGTTTGTGCTTGTTATACTCGAAGCGTGCTATGGTGTCGTAACCATAGTTGCTACCGCTGCTGAACCAGCGCCGTGCGACCACTTCCAGTCTGCCGGGAAACTGCTCCGACTCGTTGGCAACGATTTTTTCGATCATGCCGGAGGAAACGTAATTACGGAACACGCCGTCCAGTTTATAGCCGTATTCCGAATCAATGTAGATCGGATACTCTTCGTCAGCCATGACCGGAAGAGCCAACATAAGGGACAAAGTCACAAAGGACAATGCACGAAAGATACGTTTTTTCATATATAAAATCGGCTGTTATATCCCATCGCCCCATCGGTTTTTAGGTTGTTTGTTGCCGTCAGCGTGAGAAATACCAGCGATGATCCTGATAGCCTTCGTCGTGCTGGGAGGGGTCGTATTTCCGGACGTGCATGACATGTTGGGTGAGTTCGACCGACATCCAGTAGCTGTCAGGGATAGGATCGGGTTTGTTCTCATCGTAGCCCCATGCAATCTGTTTGGTCTCTTCGTTGAATTCCCACCAGATAGTAACGGGCTTTGCGTCCCATATGGCGTTCATGGTGTTGACCTGAACGAGTGTGCCGTCTTCGCGGAACTCCCATGTCTCCACGCCAGCGGTGGTACCGATGGTATAGTCGGTGTACCATTTCTGCCATTCATATACCCAATGATAAAGCTCGGTGTAATACCAGTCCCATTTCCATGTGCCGACGATGTTCTGCCGTGAAGGAGTCAGTTTGTCGCCCTCCATATCCGGGATACGGGAGAGATAGAGCGTACCGAATTGCGCCTTGAGTTCGGCGTAGTCCTTGGTCGCCTTGAGGATCTGCACTTTCCACGGTTCCTCGGACTCGGGATGGATGATCAGAAAACCCTCCTGGAAGACAAATGTCGTGGTGTCATAACCGTTGAGGATAACCTCTTTGTCGGTCTTGACATCGATAAAGAAATGCGGTCCGTGTACGGGCGTTCCGTTCTCCAGGCAGGAGTCGATACGCCACTTGGTGCCGGCGTAGTCGGACGCCTTAATGTCTGACTGCGGATCAACAGCCGTGGTGTCGTTTCCGGGTTCGTCCGGCCCATTCTTTCCGCCCGGCTCGCAAGCCGTGAATAAAAGGGACAAAGTCACAAAGGACAATGTGCAAAAGATCAGTTTTTTCATTGTTGCTGTATTTTATTTGGTTTGTGTTCCGAGAACAGTATAGGTTTGTCCGTCGCGCTGGATGAGGATTTGGCCGTCCTTCATCAATTTGAAGATTTGAGAATTTGAAGATTCGAAAATTGTTTGGTCGATGGCGGTCTGGGCGTTTTGAACAGTCCAGATGACGTCGTAGATGATGATCTCGCCGGCAGGTTTCAGTTCCTCATCGTCGCCAGCGGCCTTGGCTGCAAGATGACGCGGCATGTGCTTGGTCGGCGCAGAAGCCGGTTCCTCGATGCTGCCAAAGAGATATACTCTTGCTTTCTCGAGCAGATCGAACGGGATATTGATTTCGCCTGCAGCCAACTGGGAGAACAGTTGCGCCGCTTCGCCGCTGATAAGAACGGACAGAAGGTGGTCGCCAACGGTCTTCACCCGGATGGTCAGCGTGCCGTTGCCGGCGGGCAGCTCGAGGATAAGTCCGCTGAAATTGTTGCGGATAATGTCCATGTTGTCCGGATTTTCCAGCAGGTTTTGCAGCATGATGTCATCGACAACAGTCTGGAACACGATGCCCTTCTCGTCGTCATTGAAGCCGTCGCCGTGGGCTTGGTCGCAGGTGACATAGAGGTTGTTGACGATGGCGTTGGACAGGTCTGTTCCGGCAGCGAGTTGGCCGAAACCGGCGTTTCCTTCTTCAGCCAGCGGCTTGATGTCCTCGACGTCAGCGGGTTTGTTCTCCGGCGTCATCTCCACGATATGCTGGAACTTGTTCCATTGTTCGTCGGCACGATAGGCTGCGAGCGTGCCGGCAGGGATATAGAGGGTAGCTTCCCCGAACGGGTCGTCGTACCAGCTCTCGACCGCCGATTCTTCCAATACGCCTGCGGGTTTCTCGATATGCGAGATGATGAGGGTGAGGTTCTCCAGGTTCATGAACCCGTTATACGAGACACGCTTGAGGTTCTCCGGCAAGGTAATCGAACGGATGCCGTAGAGTTCGTTGAACGCCTCCGGCGCAATGGAATCCACGGATTCAGGGATGAACGCACCGTCGGTGGCTGCAACGAGGGTGTTGTCCTTCGTACGGATAATGGCGTTGCAGTTGTCGCGGCTGTCGAAGAAGGGGTTAGCAGGATCGACAGTCACTCGGCCGATGTTGGTGCCGAGCAGAGCAGATCCTTCGATTTCCTCTACGGCAGCCGGAATCTCCAACGTACGGAGCGGGCAGCCGCGGAACAGACGGTTGTTCAGCACCTTGAGCGATGCCGGCAGTTGGATTTCTATCAACGCCTCGCAGCCTGCGAAAGCACCCGGGCCGATATACTCGACCTCATCGGGTATGATGATGGTGCGCAGGGCTGTACAGCCGAAGAAGATACGGTCCTGGATCGCCGTGGTGCCCTTTGCGAAGGTGGCTTTGACGAGGTTTGCGTTGTCCTGGAACGCAGCGTCGCTCTCTAACCAATTGGAGGACGATGCGGGAATAACGATTTCTTTGAGACCCGAACGGGCAAAAGCGAGCCATCCTACCTCCGTTACCGAATTAGGGATAGTGAGCGAGAACAGTTTGTCGGCATACTCGAATGCCTCCCCGCCGATACGATAGACCGTAGAGGGGATGGTGACGCTCTGCAGGTTGGAAGCACCGCGGAAACAGTAGTCGCCGACGATCTCTACAGGCCAGGTGAGTTTGTCCCAACCCGATACCGATGTGCCGGAATATCTGGTATAGGTGCCATCGTCGTTCTTCCAGAACGTTACGGAATCCGGGATGACGATAGACGATTGTTTGTACGGGAACTCTGTGCTCCACATGCTGACATATGAACCATCGGGATTGAGATACCATACTTGCGGCATGACGACTGCCAAGTGCTTCTTGCCGAATTGATCTTCCTGCAACTGATAGAACAGTTCGCCTTTTTTGAAATCAAAGTAGCTCGTGGCAAACTTGATACCGTATTGCTGCTCTATGTCCATGCCCTGGATGGTAAAGCGGCTCCAAAACTCGTGCTGCTCATATCTCTTGACCAAATCGTTCGGCACATAGAGCGTGATGGCTTTGGCATCGGGCTTAGGATTGTCTTCGTCCAGGAACGAAAACATGCGGACTCCCGGCTCCAATACGGAAGACATGTTCAACTGGATGGATTTCAAATCACGGGCATAGGGACAGAAAGCGAGCGGCACTTCGGTCACTCTCTCGCCGATAACAACGTTCTGCACGGAACTCCAGCTGTGGAAAGGCGGTACACCGCCGTCCTCCAATACGTTACGGCCAAGGAAGAGGTAGGTGCAGGAAAAAGGAATAGCACCAGTGAACGAACCCTCTGTCAACGCGATAGGCGTTTCGCCTTCTTCAATCTTCAGTTCGGAGATGTTGTCCGAACCGAGAGCAATGTTCAAACCGACGGTTTCTACCGTATTCGGAATCGTGATACCCGACAGATTCGGGCAATTTCTGAATGCGCTGTCGCCAATGGCGGTGACGGTGAATTCGTAGTAGTTGTAATCCTCGTCCTGGGTATAGAAACTACCCGGGATGATGAGACGTCCGGCATAACTGCCGTCCTCTTCTCCAAAGGTAACTGTGGCTGTACCATTCTCACTGTTGAGGATGTACCAGATGCCGTCCACTTGCGTTTTTGCATTCGCTCCCAAGACACCGGCTACCAGTGCAAGGGCAAAAAGTAGAAGTTTCTTCATGTCGTTAATTTGTTTATTGGTTGATTGGTTAGTATTCACAAATGAGCGCACAAAAGTACTGCTTTTTTATTAAAAAGCATTCGCAAAAGGTACAATTCCATTCTCAAATCGTACAAATCAACCGTTTTGCAGGTTTTTTTGGCGGTATTGGAGGGGAGTAAGGTGTGTGAGGTCCTTGAAGACGCGGTAGAAAGTCTGGTTGGAAGCAAAGCCGCTGAGCGCCATGGCATTGGAGATTGCCTCGTGGTCGTCGGCATATTGCGGGTCCAAGAGGACGGTCTGGGCATACTCTACGCGGTAACGTGCGATGTACTGCGAGAAGCTGAGACCCGTTCGGCGGTTGATGCAGTTGGAGACATAGGTGCGGTTGCTGCCCACAGCCGTGGAGAGGTCCTGGATGGTAAGATGCGGGTTGGCATACAGTTGCTGCGTTCGCATCGTGGTGGCTATCCGGTGCATCAGTTCGTCGGTCTCTTCGGTCGTCGCCCGGTCTTCCTGCAAATCCTCGTGGGCTACGGTTTCCTGCGGCAGAGTAGTGTGCGCAGCGATGTAGCCGAGGCTAAAGAGCAGCACGGACATCAGCACGGCGGGAATACAGACGAGCAGACTGCCATCGAACGTGTCCCGTCCGAGGATGTTGAGCAGAGTGGAGATGACCGCGGTGACACCGATAAGGATAAGCAGGGTGTGGGTCGGCTCCAACAGGTAGCTGCGGTTGTCGGCATAGGTGTCGTCCATATGTCGTTGGGTGGTTCGCAGCAGCCGATACCCGCGAATCCAGACCCAGACGACTTGGATGGCAAAACTTGTCCGCACGAACATTAGCACCTCTTCGCCGGCTATCCATCCGTAATGAATATTGAGCGGAAAGAAGACGGCGATGAGGACCGTCGGAACAAACAGGACGTAGTTGTCCCAGGTGTTCTTCGTACGCGTGAGTGCGCGCAGGTATGCATAATATAAGGGATATACGGAGAGGTTAGCCAGAAAATAGGTGTATGCACCGGGGACGCTGTCGTTGCCGGAGAAATAGACCCAGTGGTTCAGATACAACACCGTGGAGGCGATATAAAAAAGCATAATCGCCCATCCGACACGCGGTTCGTCGTGGTGGCGAAACAGCCGCACCACGAAGAAGGCTGCCCAAAACAGGCAGACCATCATCGGGAGCGCTATGATAAACCGGTGCAACATCCGTGATTAACGGTTGCGCAGGTTGTACTTGTCCGTAACAATGCCGTTTTGCAGCACGAAGACACCCGGGTTGGCACGCACAATGGTCTTGAGCATGACAGGGTCGGCGGTGCAGACGGCTTCCTCTTCGATACGTGTACGGGTGCCGGAATCAGAGAGCAGCTCCATGTTGGAGAGCAGCATTTCGATATCTTCGTCGGCAGAGCCGGTAAGGATATAAACCGGCTTGTCCGGGTCGGCGAACAACTGCACGAGGCGTTCGTTCTGCCGGATGTCGGCCTTGCGGATGTCGTACATGACAACGAGCGTGACAGGCTCTTCGGAGAACAG
>JAFPJV010000106.1 GCA_017425065.1 Paludibacteraceae bacterium | reverse complement strand
TCGTGCCGGCGGTATTCATTACAATCGCCCGGCGTGTTCCCGTCAAGCGGTTGAACAGGGTCGATTTCCCGACATTGGGACGACCCACTATCGCTACAATATTTGCCATAGTTTGTTTGATTGTTTTTCTGAATATTCCGAGTATTCCGAATATTCTGATTATTTTTATTCGCAACAGCCGCAGCCGCCTTGGCAGTTGCAGTCGTCCGATTTCTTCTTTTTCTTGCCGCAGCACTTGCCGCATCCTTTGTGCGGATTGCGTATCTGCTCCAGCTCTTCCGGCGTAGCGTCGCGCACGTCCAGGATGCGGCCTACGAAGTGCAGGTATTCGCCGGCAAGCGGGTGGTTGAGGTCGATCTGTACGGTCTTGTCCGTCACTTCCGTCACAAAGGCATGTACGGTCTGTCCTTCCTGCGTGAGCATGGGGATGACATTGCCTTCCACGACGCGTTCGTCGTCGAACTCGCCGTCGCCGTTGTAGAACATCTCTTTGGGCAGCGTTTTCAGTCCGCGCTCGTCGTAGTCGCCGTAGGCGTCTTCTTTGCTGATGACGAAGTCGAACGTGTCACCTGCCTCTTTGCCGGCCATTTCGGCTTCGAACTTGGGCAGCATCATGCCTTCGCCGTGGCAGTAAATCAGCGGGCGCCGTTCCGTAGCTTGCTCGTAGAGCTCTTCCGTTCCTGCCTGTTCTCCAGCGATGTACAACTCGTACGTCGCTTTTACTACTTTCTCATTCTTAATCATATAATCTTCAAGTTTTCAAATTTTCAAATTTTCAAATGCGCATCCGCCGATACTCCTCCTACCACCAATCTACCCGTCGGTTCGTACTGTCATAGCTCGACTTGTCGTATTTCAGGTCGGCGAGCATGGACGCGTTTACGCCGATATGGAAGGTGTAGCTCTTGTTCGGTCCGAAGGGCACAAAGCTGGCGCTCATGTTCCAGCAATGCAGGTCGCGGCTCACGTTGAAGGTGGCGGTGTTGAACCGCTTGCGCTTGAAGTCGAACGTCGTGCTGGCACTCACTTTCCATCCTTCGCCGAGCGATATGTTGCCCGACAGACTCAGGTAGTGGGTCCATTCCATCTTGTAGTACATCTTCTCGTAGTCAAACACGTTGCCGGCGCCGTAGTTGACCGAGTAGTTGAACGACAGACTCCATTGGATATTGGTTTTCACGTAGCCGTCGTCTATCTCTGTGGCTGTCTCGTCCTTGTCGTGGTCGTGGGCTTTCACTTTGCCGTTGTTGCCCGTTCCGTCGTCGTTGACGGTGAACGGCTCGTCGCTACCGGCATGTTCTTCTTCGCCTTTCTTGCCGTCTTTCTTGCCGAACAGTTTCTTGAATGTCTGGTTGTTGAACGTATAGCCGAACTGGAAACCTGTTCCGCTCCAATGCGGGAACTTGCCGTGGTGCCAGTACTGTTTGTTGGTCCGGACAGGTTTGCCGAAGGCGTTCAGTTCGTACATGTACGGATCCAGCGTGGTGCGGAGCGATATGCTCGGTATCACTTTCAGCCACGGCGTCTTGAAGCGGAGCAGGATGCTGAATTTCTCCCAGTTCATGGAGTCGGCGATGAAGTTGTAGCCGCCGCTGATGCTGAACTGGTCGATCAGGCTCACTACTTTGTACGGCTCCTTGCCCGTGGTGTCTTTGCGGTTCACGATTTTCATTTCCAGGTTGTTCTCCAATGAGAAATGCAGACTGGCAGCGGCGCCTTGCGGGGCGTTGCCGTATATGGCACCCGGGAAACGCGAGTAGGTCTGATGGACATAGACGGGGTTGCCCGCTTCGTCCAGTTTGTGCATCTTGCGGCCTGTGAGCGAGTCGATGCCGTCATAGACGGGCTCGTCGTATTCGCCGTAGTAGCCCCATCCTTTCTTGCCGAAGTCCGGGTGGTAGCTGAAGCTGAGGCTGGGTGTTATGACGTGGCGGAACTTGTCCACCTTGCTGTTCGGGAACAGCTTCTTCGAGGGCGTGTAGAATCCGTACAGTTTGGTCGAGATGCTGATGCCCGCGTCGAAGTTGAAGACGTTGTAGAAGCCGCGTGTCGTGTCCATGACCAGCTGTTGCTGCTCTTCGTCAAACGTGCGATCGACGCGCTGGAAATACATACGGTCTGTCATGCTGAACGACGGCGTTATGTTCACGTATTTGAACAGCGTAAACGTAGCCGAAACACTTGGTATCGAGTGCCGTAGTCCCGTCTGCCAGTCGCGGAGGAAATCCGAGTGCAGCAGTTTGGATTCCTTGATGTTGCTGACCGATATACGTCCTTCGCCCGAGTAGCTGAAGCCTATCTTCTCGTACCATTTCTGCTTGCCGACGGCTTTCTTGCGCTTGAACGGGTATATCTTGCTCATGTTGACCGACAGTTGCGGCACGGTGAGCGACATCGTCGAGTCTTTCGTACGCTGGTTGATGCTCATCGTCAGGCTGATGTTCCACGGGCTGTTGGGGAAACGCTGCGTGTAGCTGATCGACGAACTCTTCTCGTTCTCCGAGTACAGGTCAGGGTTGTAGTAGCTGTTGATGTTGCTGCGGTTGTAGCCGCTCGTCGAGAAGTTGACGCTCGCCGAGAAGTTGCAGTACGGATTGGCTTTGCTGTCCTGCTGGTGTGACCAGCGAACGGAGAAGTTGGTGCGTTTCTCGTAGTCCGGCATGTCTTTCTCGCCCGTCACGTCGCTGCGGTAGGAGATGGCGACATTGCCGCTGAACCAGTAGCGCTTGGTGTAGCGGCTGTTGGCATAGATTGCCCACGTGCCTTTCGAGTAGATGTCGCCTTTCACCTCCAGATCGACATAGTCGTTTATCGCGAAGTAGTAGCCCAGGCCGCTCAGGTACAGACCGCGGGTGCCGTCGTCGCCGAAGTTGGGCATGATCAGTCCGCTCGAGTACTTGTTGGTGAACGGGAAGAAACCGAACGGAATGGCCAGCGGCAGCGGCACTTCGCCCACTACCATGTATGCGGGACCGGTCGCCACGTAGTCCCCCGGCTTCACCTTCGCTTTGGTCATCCGCAGGTAGAAATGCGGATGTTCGTGCTGGTCGCAAGTCGTGTATTTGCCGCCGGCCATCATCAGCACGTCTTCGCCCACTTTCTTGGCTTTCTCTGCGATGATGTAGCCTTCGCCCTGTTGGGTGACGACGTTCTTGATGAAGCCTTTCTGCGTCTCCAGGTTGTAGATCATCTCGTTGGCGTTGTAGGTGTCTTTCTCGTCTTTGAACACCGGCCGTCCGATCCATTCGTCGCGTGCGCTGTCGTAGCGTCCCGCCGCATAGATCGTACTGCTGTCCATGTTCATGCGGATATATTCGCTCTGCAGTTCCATGCCTTCGAATTTGATGTTGCCTTGTCCGAAGAGGAAGGCGCGGCCGTCTTTGTGAACCACCATGGAGTCGTTCGAGGAGTAGGGGATAGGCGATGAGATGTTGTTGTTCTGTTTGATGACCGCGACGGTGTCCTCTTCCGTTTCGGGGATGGTATCGCTCAGAATCTCGTCCAATCGGGTAGGTGACATCTGGTCGGGATGAACGACCAGTTCCGATTGTTTCACCTGACTCCACGCACACAAAGCAGCCGCCAGAGCTACCAACAAAATGATAATATGTTTCGCGTATGCGCGCATTTATGCAAAATAACGTGCAAAATTACTACAAATATTTGGAATACGCAAGATTTTTGGCAAAAAAAATAGTCTATGCTCGCATAAGAGTGATTTTTTTGCCAAAAATCTTGCTGTTCGCTCGAATGTGCGAACGTAAATTCGGCGGGAACCCGCAAAGCGGGAGGGCCGAAGGTACGACAAATATTTGCCATCATTGAAGACGCTGCAAAAAAAATGACCGCCTCACTTTGCATATAGACTGCAAGATACGACATATTATGCGGGAGGGCCGAAAATTGCTCCTCAATAATCGACAGACCGGGGGGTGTCTTTCGTCTCCTGCTCCGCGTGAAAGCGCGGAGTCAGCCTTCGTCCATTTCCGCCGGATTTAATCCGGCATAGATTCTTCGTATTGTTGCCGACTATTAGTCGGCCTTTGCTTCGTCCATTTTGCCGTGAAGCGAATTAGGCGCACCGAGAATGTCCAGTGGACATTTGAAGGAGTAAGTGCGCCGCGCGAGTTTCGGAGAAACATAGAACTCCTTATGTATCATTCGGCCTTCTCTTTCTTCTTTAGCCCTGCATCGGATATCGGTTCCTTTTCCAATTCCGACGACAAAATTACTGCTTGTAACTCGCGTACGCGCGATATGTCATTATGGAGAGCAACTGTTAACTTTTAACTTTTAACCCTGAACGTCCTTTCATCGGATTGAAAGGAGTGGCCTCCGCCTAGGATAGTAGTATATTATATTTTTTTTCCAAATGATTTGCACATGTCGTTTGTTTTTGTACCGATAAGAATTGACAATATTTTTTGTGTACCCACTTGGCGGTCCTTTGAATGATACTTTCGATATGTTTTCGGCTCCAAAGCCACTCCGGTTTTTTGACTTTTTTGGAAGATTATTGTTTTTGATAAAATATATTTTTTGTATTTATCTCCTTTGAATGATTGAACTTCTTGGAGGTGTAGGATTAGATGTTAAAGCGTCATGGGAGCTTGCTCACGATGGCGATTTAGCAGCTAAGCATACATATTGCAAAGCAATAAATCATTCAAAGGTATTTTTTATATTTTTTTCTATCAATAATCTTTTTTATACTTTTTTTGGTTATATAAATCTATATCATT
>JAFPJV010000105.1 GCA_017425065.1 Paludibacteraceae bacterium | reverse complement strand
TCCCATTTTCCATTGTCAATTTTCCATTTTTATTTGCATATATGCAAAAAAAGTTGTACTTTTGCACCCTGAAACGAAAATTAAATCATTTAATCAATAAATCATTCTATCATTATGAAAAATTTCAAATTTTTCTTCGCAGCCTTGGTAGGTCTCGTGCTGCTGACAAGTTGCGATGGCGACAACGGTACGTACCTTACAAACAAAGACAAACGCTGGTATGCCGGTGAAGACGGCTCAAGCCTCTATGGCTACATTGACGAGAACGGCAAGATGGTCATTTCGGCTAACTATTCCAGTGTCTACGAGTTTTCCTGCGGCTGGGCAAAGGTAACAGAAGAAGGAGAAAAGCAATTCATCGACAAGGACGGCAAGAGCGTTATTCCCGATCCGTTCCCATATGAAAGTTATTTCAACTTCAACCGTATCCGCTTCGAAGAAGACGGCTTGTATGGTATGTACGACGAGAACTTCAAGGTCGTTATTCCGGCAGAATACAAATATCTTGGTCCTTGCACCGAAGACGGTTTGATTTGGTTTAGCGAAGATGGCAAAGAGTACGGCTACTTGGACAAGGACGGCAAAGTGGCTATTCCGGAGCAATTTTATGATGCGTTCTCTTTTGCGGGCGGCATAGCACGGGTGCAGGAGAAAAAGGGCGATGAATATCGTTACGGCATTATTGACAAGAAGGGCAACTTCTTGATCGACTATCAGAAGAAATATCTGTACAATCTGGGCGAAGGACGTGTAGGTTTCGAAAACGCTTCCACCGGCAAATACGGTATGATGGACAAAAACGGCAACGAGATTGTAAGTGCCAAGTATGATGAAATATGGCCTTTTACCTGCGGCATGGCACAAGTTAAGAAGAACGATAAATGGGGCTACATCAATACCAAGGGCGAGGAAGTAATTCCGTGTCGCTACTATTATGCCTACTATTTCTATGACGATGTGGCAGCTGTACAGAAGAACTCAGGTTCGCGCTTTGAGTGCATCAACAAGAAAGGCGAGACCTTGTTCACCCTAAAAGAAGGTGAAGGTTTTTCTAATCCTTTCATCAACGGTTTAGCATGGGTTCATAATTCCGACTATACGCAAGGGCGCTATGTCAACAAGAAAGGCGAGACGGTTTACAAGTGGGAAGAATCCACATCCCCTATGCCGGAGAAGCGCCTAAGTCCCGAGGAGCAAGCTCGCGAGTTCATCCTCAGCACCGAGTATGGTCCCTTGTTCCGCGACATACAGCGCATGAAGCAAACCGAAAAATGAAATTCAAATAACACACAATAGAATGGCAAATTTTAAGTATGCCCCCATGTTCCAACTGGGGAAAGACGAAACCGAGTATTATCTGCTGACAAAAGACCATGTGTCGGTCGGCGAGTTTGAAGGACACGAGATATTGAAAGTAGAGCCCGAGGCGCTGACGCTCATGGCGCAACAGGCCTTCCACGACGTGAGTTTCATGCTGCGCCGCTCGCACAACGAACAGGTGGCTAAGATACTGCGCGACCCGGAGGCTTCCGCGAACGACAAGTACGTAGCACTCACCTTCCTGCGCAACGCCGAAGTGGCATGCAAAGGACAGTTGCCGCTCTGCCAGGACACCGGAACCGCCATCATTCATGGCGAGAAAGGACAAGAGGTATGGACGGGTTTCTGCGACGAAGAGGCATTGAGCCGCGGCGTCTTCAATACCTACACCGAGTGCAACCTGCGCTACAGCCAGAACGCCCCGCTGAACATGTACGACGAGGTGAACACCAAGTGCAACCTGCCGGCGCAGATTGATCTCGAAGCCACCGAAGGCAACGAGTATCGTTTCCTCTGCGTCACCAAAGGTGGCGGTTCGGCGAACAAGACCTATCTCTACCAGGAGACCAAAGCGCGCATCCAGAATCCCGGCACGCTCATTCCTTTCCTCGTGGAGAAAATGAAATCGCTTGGCACGGCTGCCTGCCCGCCGTATCATATCGCCATCGTGATCGGCGGCACCTCGGCGGAGAAAAACCTGCTGACCGTCAAACTGGCTTCCACCCATTACTACGACTCGCTGCCTACCTCTGGCGACGAGACAGGACGTGCCTTCCGCGACATCGAACTGGAGAAACAGCTGCTGCAAGAGGCATACAAGATAGGTCTCGGCGCGCAGTTCGGAGGCAAGTATATGGCGCACGACGTACGCGTTGTCCGTCTGCCGCGCCACGGCGCCAGCTGCCCGATAGGTCTGGGCGTCAGCTGCTCTGCCGATCGCAATATCAAATGCAAGATCAACCGTGACGGTATATGGATTGAGAAGCTGGACAACAATCCCGCTTCCCTCATTCCTGAAGAACTGCGTCAGGCAGGCGAAGGCGATGCTGTACGTATCGACCTCAACCAGCCGATGAAGGACGTTTGCGCTATCCTGACCAAGTACCCGATCGGCACACGTCTGTCGCTCAACGACACTATCATCGTCGGTCGCGACATAGCGCACGCGAAGATTAAGGCACGTCTGGATGCCGGAGAAGAGATGCCCGAATACCTCAAGAACCATCCTATCTACTACGCCGGTCCGGCAAAGACACCTGCCGGCATGGCTTGCGGCTCGATGGGTCCCACGACAGCCGGACGTATGGATCCCTATGTCGATGAGTTCCAGGAGCACGGCGGATCGCTTATCATGCTTGCCAAAGGCAACCGCTCGATAGACGTGACGAACGCCTGCCAGAAACACGGCGGTTTCTACCTCGGCTCTATCGGTGGTCCGGCTGCTATCCTTGCGCAGAACAATATCAAGTCCATCGAGTGCGTCGAATACCCCGAACTGGGCATGGAAGCCATCTGGAAGATAGAGGTGGAGAACTTCCCGGCATTCATCCTCGTGGATGACAAAGGCAACGACTTTTTCAAGCAACTCAAGCCCTGTGCAGGTTGCACCATTTTGTAAGGAGTGAAGGAGACGAAACCACAGAAACAGGAGCAGAAGCGGACGTTTTGGCAGCGCTTGCGCTACAAGTACCGCCTGACGCTCGTCAACGAAGACACGCTGCAGGTGCATTGGCACTTGCGGATGAGTTGGTTGCGGGCTGCGCTGCTGGGCAACCTGCTGTTTCTGATTGCCCTGGCGCTCTGCTCGGTGCTGATACTCTTTACGCCGATACGCACTTTCCTGCCCGGCGGCGTCACAGAAGACGAACGGCAGTTCCTGCTCGACAAATCCATGCGACTCGACTCGCTGCAACAGGTCGTGGATAGCCAGACACGTTACTTGGAAAGCATAAAATCGGCTGTCTCAGGCGTGGCGCGACAAGACTCTACGCCGCCGCTCGATTCGATGCGTGTCTTGGAACACGAGCAACTGATAGAGAAGAAGATGCCGGCTACCGAACAGTTTGTGCAGCAATACGAAGCACAGCATCCAACGACCAAATCGCAACGTCCAACGACCAACGACAAACGACAAAAGACCAAACGCAAATGAAACGACTCGCGATATTAGGCAGTACAGGCTCTATAGGTACGCAGACGCTCGACGTCGTGCGTCGTCACCCCGACCGCTACGAGGTGTACGCTATCTGTGCGAACCGCTCGGTGGATCTGCTGGTAGAGCAGGCGCGCGAGTTTCATCCCGAAGTGGTCTGCATCGCCGACGAAAGCAAATACGAAGAACTCAAGGAAAAGCTTTCGAATCTTGATGCTCAATCTTCAAATCTTCGGGAACTTTCAGTTCCCAAAGTGTGGGCGGGCGCCGACGCGATAGCCGATATGGTGCAGTTTCCGTCGGTGGATGTCGTCGTGACAGCCATGGTCGGCTATGCCGGTCTGCGTCCGACGATAGAAGCGATCCGTGCGGGCAAGACAATCGCGCTGGCCAACAAAGAGACGCTCGTCGTAGCGGGTGAGATCATCTGCGAACTGGCGCAGAAGCACCATGCACCCATACTGCCCGTCGATAGCGAACACAGCGCCATCTTCCAGTCGCTGGTAGGCGAAGACCGCAACGAGATAGAGAAAATACTGCTGACAGCCAGCGGCGGACCGTTTCGTACATACAGTCTCACGGAGATGCAGACCGTCACGGCGGCAGACGCCCTGAAGCACCCCAACTGGGATATGGGCGCCAAGATAACGATTGACTCGGCCAGTATGATGAACAAGGGATTTGAGGTAATAGAGGCCAAGTGGCTCTTCGGTGTGCCGGTAGAGAAAGTGGAGGTGGTGGTTCATCCGCAATCCATCGTCCATTCGGCGGTGCAGTTTGTCGACGGCGCCATCAAGGCGCAACTCGGAGCACCCGACATGCGGCTTCCGATACAGTATGCCCTCTCGTTCCCGGAACGTCTGGCGGCTGATTTCCCGCGTGCCGACCTGTTCTCGCTGAAAGACCTGACATTCGAGAAACCCGACTTGACACGTTTCCCGAATCTTGGGCTGGCATACGAAGCTATGCGCCGCGGCGGTAACATACCCTGCGTGCTGAACGCTGCCAACGAGGTGGCGAACCTCGCTTTCCGCGAAGGACGATGCGGCTTCCTTGAGATGTCGGACATCATCGCCCAAACGATGCAAAAGGCTGCGTTTATATCCAAGCCGAGTTATGAAGATTATGTTGAGACCGATAAAGAAGCAAGAAAAATAGCTGAGCAAATGCTTAAATGAGCAAATAAATGGTACATGGTAAATGACTAAATGGTAAATGATTTTATGATTCAAGCCCTTCAATTGATACTTGCCCTGTGTATTCTCGTGGTAATCCATGAGTTGGGGCACTTCACGTTCGCCAAGATATTCCATGTGCGCGTGGAGAAGTTTTACATGTTTTTTAATCCGTGGATCAGTCTGCTCCGCGCCAAGAAGTTCAACGGCAAGTGGCATTTCGCCTTCCTGTCGCGGAATCTGGAACCGGCTGTCGAAGAAGTAAAAGATGCAGCCACGGGCGAGACGAAGAAAGACGAGAAAGGCCGTCCCGTTGTGCGTCCGATGACCGACGAGGAGTTGCAGGCGCTGCCCGAAGACGACTGGCGTCGCTATCCCGATAATACGGAGTGGGGTATTGGCTGGCTGCCCGTAGGCGGCTACTGCGCCATCGGCGGCATGGTGGATGAGACGCACAAGACCGAAGACCTGGCTGCCGAACCGCAAGCCTGGGAATTTCGTTCCAAACCCGCTTGGCAGCGCATGCTCATCATCCTGGGCGGTATATTGGTGAACTTCATCGCCGCACTGGTCATCTTCTCCATGGTGCTCTGGACATGGGGCAAAGACGAGATGCCGCTGTCGAATGCCTCCGACGGACTTTACTATTCCGAAATTCTTCTGCAAGAGGGCTTCCACCAGCAGGACAAGATACTCTCTATCGAAGGACAGGAACCGCAGGAACTCGGCGACGTGGTGCAACTGCTTATCATCGAGGGCAAGCGCGACGTGCGCGTACTGCGCGGCACGGATACCGTCTCGCTCCGTATGTCCGAAGACCTCGGCACCCGCTATCTGGCTGTCCAGAACGATTTCGACCGTCAGGAACGCGAGAAAGCACGTCAGGATGAGAATTACCAACGGGCACATTATGTGCTTGTTCAGGAGTATGTGCCGTTTGTCATCGACTCTGTGATGCCCGAGAACGTGGCAGACCTGGCAGGCATGCAAAAAGGCGACAGCATCGTGCGTATCGACAGCGTCGCATGCGGTTGTCAGGCACTGGTGATCAACGAGTTGCGCAAGCATCCGCTGGACAGCATTACGATCGGTTTCTATCGCAACGGGCAGTATCAGACGGCTCATGCCTTCATTGGCGACCAATGCAAACTGGGCGTCATCATGAAGAGCAAGTTCGATTTCTATCCCACGAATCATACCGACTACAGCTTCCTGGAGTCCATACCTGCCGGCATTCAGTACGGCTGGGATCTGCTCGTGATGTACGTCAAGCAGTTCCGGCTCGTCTTTACCAAAGAGGGAGCGCAGTCGCTGGGCGGCTTCGGTGCGATAGGCAGCATGTTCCCATCGGCTTGGAACTGGCAGGCCTTCTGGCACATGACGGCGTTCCTGTCGCTCATCCTGGCATTCATGAACTTCCTGCCGATACCGGCACTGGACGGCGGATATATACTGTTCCTGCTGGTGGAGATGATCACGCGTCGCAAACCGAGTGACAAGTTCCTGGAGCGAGCCAACGAGATAGGCTTCTGGCTCCTGATCGCCCTGCTCATCTTCGCCAACGGAAATGATATTTTGAAAATATTCTTCTAACGACCAACGACCAATGACTAACGACCAACGACCAATGACCAACGACCTGCAACAGGTTTTTGTCCACGAATCCTCTTACGTGGACGAGGGGTGCCAAATCGGCAAAGGCACCAAGATTTGGCATTTCAGCCATATCATGCGCGGATGCACGATAGGCGAGGACTGCAATATCGGACAGAACGTAGTTATCTCGCCCGACGTGGTGTTGGGACGTAACTGCAAGATACAGAACAACGTATCGGTTTATACCGGTGTGCGCTGCGAGGACGATGTCTTTCTCGGACCTTCGATGGTGTTCACCAACGTCATCAACCCGCGTGCTGCCGTGAGCCGCAAGGATGAGTACAAACCGACGATTATCAAAAAAGGTGCTTCCGTGGGCGCGAATGCCACAATCGTCTGCGGACACACGCTGGGCGAGTACTGCCTCATCGGTGCCGGATCGGTCGTGACGAAAGACGTGCCGGCTTATGCGCTCATGGTAGGCAACCCTGCCCGCCAGATAGGCTGGGTCAATGCCCATGGCGACAAATGCGACTCCCTCGAAGAAGCGATGAAATAATTGAAAAATTGTACATTGTACATTGTTAATTGTAAATTTTATCTATGATACAACGTATTCAAACACTTTATCTGTTGGCAGTCGTTGCTTTGGGAATAGCGCTCATTTGGCTGCCGGTACTTCAATTGGTGACACCCGATGCGGCGTATGAACTGAACGCTTTGGGCGGCGCTCCCTTGGAAGGCTTGTGGGGACTGACGTTGACGACGCTTTTGATTCCCCTCTTGGCGCTCGTGGATATCTTCCTTTATCGCAAACGCATCTTGCAGGCGCGCCTCAATATCTTCACCGTCATGCTCTGCCTCGGCTATTACGGCGTGCTGGCGATTTATATCTGGCTGGCGAAGATAAGTCTCGCTGCGGAGTGGTATATCCTGCCCTGGGCGTCTATCCCGTTGATATGCCTGGTGCTGACCTTGATGGCAACACGCCGCATCCTGAAGGACGAAGCCCTCGTGCGGGCGGCTGATCGCATCCGTTGATTCGTTTATAAGTTAATAAGTTAATAAGTTTATCGGTTTATCAGTTTATAGGTTTATAGTTTATGATCTTACTACAAGAACTCGGCATTAGCGAAGAAGTGGCGGCGGAGAAGGTGCAGAAACTCTCTCCCGACTCGATACACCAGACGGTGCATAGCGTGATTCAGGAAGTGCAGACTAATCCGGAAGGCTTCTGGCAGTCTGCTTTGCAAGACCTCACGCAGTTCGGACTGAAAGTAGTGGCCGCCTTGGCCATTTATTTCGTTGGTATGTGGGTAATCCGTTATATCAAGCGTATCATCACACGTATCTTTGAGCGCCGCAATACCGAACGGACGTTGGCGACGTTTATCTCGTCGCTCGTCAGTATCACGCTGACCGTCATGCTTATCTTGGCCACGGTCGGCACATTAGGTGTGGATACCACGTCCTTTGCCGCCCTGCTGACTGCCGGCGGTATGGCTATAGGTATGGCGCTTTCCGGCACGGTGCAGAACTTCGCCGGCGGTATCATGCTGCTTATCTTCCGGCCGTTCAAGTCGGGCGACTATATCCGTGCGCAGGGAGAAGAAGGCTTCGTGACGGACGTGTCGATCGTTTCAACCAAGATACTGACCTATAACAACAAGGTCATTATCCTGCCGAACGGCAACCTGTTTACCGGCAACATAGAGAACTTGTCGGCACAGGGAGTGCTGCGCGTGGAGTGGGAAGTCAGTGTCGAATACGGCGTGGATGCCGGTAAGTGTCGCGAAGCGATGATTGCTATCCTCCGCTCTGATCAGCGTGTACTGAACAACGAGACATATCCTCCCAAGGAGAAAGGCCATAAGAAAAAGCCCATGATAGATGTTGCCTCCGTGCGTGAGATCAATTACAATCCGGCTGTCATTCTCCGTTCGCTCAACTCCAGCGATATCACGTTTGTGGTGCGCGGCTGGGTGCATACGCCGGACTATTGGGATGTGAAGGCGGATCTTCAGGAGCGTTTCTATACCGAACTGCCGCCGCAGGGCTTCGGCTTTGCCTATCCGCATATGGATGTGCATATCACCCATCCGGTGGAAATCAAGAAATAGGATTTACGGCTCTTTCTGTAGCGCGTTGACCAGCATTCCGCAAGCGGCAAGGATATCTTCGCCGCGGCTGCGGCGTATGGTGGTCGTCAGCCCGTGCATCGTCAGGTAGTCGCGCAGCCAAACCATCTGCTGCTCGTCGGAAGCCGGAAAGCCTTGGTCAACACCTGCATGGAAACGAATCAGGTTGACGCGGCAATTGAGTCCGCGCATCAGTCGGAGCAGTTCTTTGGCATGACGAGGCGTGTCGTTCTCGCCGCCGAAACAGATATATTCGAAGCTCAGACGACGCTGACGTGTCCAGTCGTAGCCTCGGATAAGTTCCAAAACGTCTTTTATCGGGTGATTCTTCTCAATAGGCATAATCTGCTGACGCTCAGCAGCGAATGGATTGTGAAGCGAAATGGCTAAGTGGCATTCGCTTTCGTCCAAGAAGCGTTTCAGACCTTTCGGATAGCCTACGCTGGAGACCGTAATGCGATGGGGCGACCAGGCGCAGCCCCAGGCAGCCGTCATGGCGCTTAGCGAGCGCAGCACTTCGTCGATGTTGTCCATCGGTTCGCCTTCGCCCATATAAACGATGTTGCTGAGCGTTGCGCTCTCCGGAATTGAGAATATCTGGTTCAGAATCTCCGAGGCGGGCAGGTGCCCGTGAAAACCCAGCGTGCCTGTCATGCAGAATTTGCATCCCATCTTGCAGCCTGCCTGCGTCGAGACGCACAGTGTCGCGCGATCGTCTTCGGGGATATACACCGCCTCGATATACTGGCCTTCACTCTGGTTTTCGTCTCCGGAGTCACTCCGGTCTCTCCCTCTGAGAGGGGGCAGGGGGGGTGTCTTGAACAAATATTTTTTCGTCCCGTCCGTTGATTTGGCTTCTGCCACGGGTGCATGCCGGCCTATGGTGTATCGGGCTTTGAGTGTCTCGCGTCCGCGAAGCGATATATTGGTCATCTCGTCAAACGACGTGGCACGTCGCACGTAGATCCACTCCGCCAGTTGTTTGCCTGCAAAACGGGGCAGCCCTGCTTCCAGAGCCACCTCTTGCAATTCGTCCGGTGTCTTGCCCAGCAGGCTTACCATGCGAACAGCGGGTATTGGTTCATCTCGCGGTTCACTTCGCTGCGGATCTTGGCGATATTGGCTTCCGACTCGGGGTCTTGCAGCACGGTATCGATCAGGTCAACGATCCACGGCATCTTGTCCTCTTTCAGGCCGCGCGTGGTGATGGCGGGCGTACCGAATCTCAGACCCGAGGTCTGGAACGCCGAACGGGTGTCGAAGGGCACCATGTTCTTGTTGGTCGTGATGTCGGCCGACACCAGTGCTTTCTCTGCCACCTTGCCGGTCAGTTCGGGATACTTGGTGCGCAGGTCGATGAGCATCGAGTGGTTGTCGGTGCCGCCGGAGATCACTTTGTAGCCCTTCTCGATGAAGGCTTCGGCCATCACGGCAGCGTTCTTCTTGACCTGCTGCTGATAGGTGCGGAACTCGGGCGTCAGCGCTTCGCCGAACGCAACGGCCTTGGCGGCTATCACGTGCTCCAGCGGACCGCCCTGTGTGCCGGGGAAGACGGCGGAGTCGAGCAGAGCCGACATCATCTTCACCTCGCCTTTGGGTGTCGTCTTGCCCCACGGATTCGGGAAGTCTTCGCCCATCAGTATCACGCCGCCGCGCGGACCGCGCAGGGTCTTGTGCGTGGTGGAGGTCACGATATGTGCGTGCTTCAGCGGGTTCTCAAGCAGTCCGGCGGCGATCAATCCTGCCGGGTGAGCCATATCCACCATGAAGATGGCACCTATCTCGTCTGCCACGCGACGGATGCGGGCATAGTCCCACTCGCGGCTGTAAGCCGACGCACCGGCTATAATCAGTCTCGGACGTTCCTCGCGGGCGGTCTTCTCCAGGTTGTCGTAATCTACCAGGCCGGTGGCTTCGTCCAGGTTGTAGGCTACGGCGCGGAACATCAGTCCCGAGAAATTCACCGCCGAACCGTGACTCAGGTGTCCTCCGTGACTCAGGTTCAGCCCCATAAACGTATCGCCTGCTTTCAAGCAAGCCATGAAGACAGCCATGTTGGCTTGTGCGCCGGAGTGGGGTTGTACGTTCACGTAGGCGGCATCGTACAGCTTCTTCAGCCGCTCGCGGGCGATGTTCTCGCTCAGGTCCACTACCTCGCAACCGCCGTAATAGCGGTGTCCGGGATAGCCCTCGGCGTACTTGTTGGTCAGTACGCTGCCCATGGCTTCCATTACTTGTTCGCTCACGAAGTTCTCGCTGGCAATCAGCTCAATACCTTTGGTCTGACGTTCCCGCTCCTGACGGATAATGTCAAAAATCTCTGTGTCGCGTGTCATGATAGATTCAATTTGTATGTATTTTGACCGCAAAGTTAGTACTTTTTTTTGGAATACACAAGGATTTAATCAAAAAAATATGGATGACGCTATTATCGTTGTGGAACTTTGATACTTTGATACTTTTGCTGAACTATGTTAAAAGTCTTATTTATAGCCAGTTATAGTAGAAAGTATCAAAGTCTCAAAAGTATCACGCAATTTAACGGACAATATGGACAATATGGACAGGGAGATTTTTTAATGGTGTACGGTGTAAGGTGTATGTCAGGGTGTGATTAGGGTGACGTTAGGATTAAAGTCTAGGATTGTCTCGACATTGGCAGGAAAACGGCTCGAGAACGAGCCGATGGGGGGCAGTAAGTGGTATTAGTCACGAAGAACGGGTAACGCGAGCCTGACGACTCGCGCACGGAATAAAAAGAAGACGGATAATATCCGAGAAATGGGACGATCCAAAAATGATAAAAGCAGACGAAGTGAAACTCCGCGCTATCACGCGGAGCAGGGAACGAACTGAAATGTGCCGGATACGAGCGCAGGGTGTTGATCGGTCAAGATTCTTAGCCCCCAATAGGCACGATCTAAAAGTATGGGTCGATGCTATAAATCGGCAGAGAAATAGGCGGTGAAAAAGTCTGTTTTTGAAGAGAAATAGTTGCTATTCTATTTCCGAAATTTCTTCAAATTGTTGTCCGAATTGAGAGTTTCTATAAGCATCTCCAGATCCTATGGGTACATACAAAGCAAGGTGAAAATGTACATGAGGATCTAACCCGGTTTGAGGGGGTGTAATAGGAAGACAGGTCACATAGTTTAAACCGTTACAATACGAAAAAGCATAATTTCCAATATAATCGACGCTACTAGGAATAGTCAAAGCGCTCAAACTACTGCAGCCATCGAAAGCAAAATGCCCAATATACTTGACGCCATCCGGAATAGTTAAAGAGGTTAAACTGCTGCAGTTCCCGAAAGCATCGTCTCCAATGTATGTGACGCTATTTGGGATCAATACAGATGTCAAATTGGAGCAATCTTTGAAAGCTCCTCCTGCAATGGATTCTATACCATCAGGGATGGCAAAAGTTTCGGAATAGTTCTTTGGAAAGTGTGTGAACACATGATTGTTGTAGATAGGTGATTTCAAAAGGGAACACTCATAGAAAGCCCCTTCTCCAATGTATGTGACGCTATT
>JAFPJV010000104.1 GCA_017425065.1 Paludibacteraceae bacterium | reverse complement strand
AGGCTGTATCCTGATTGAGTGGGTCGGACACACGTTTACCATCCGCGAAAAAGCAATAGGTGTACATCTCCGGCTGGACAGGTCGTGTAGTGACTCGGAAACAGCCGTCGCTGTCGCGGTGCATGCTTATACTTCGCGAACGATCTGTATAGCACGTGCTATCTTCGTCGAAGTAGAGAAAATCGCTCACCAGGCTGACACGTTTGGCATCGCCACAGTAGCATATCTCAAGACTACCGTCTTCGTTAACGGATACTTGCGACCGTAGTGGAGCAGAAAGCCCCACTACGAATGCCAGTATGATACTCCGATATAGTTGTTTAGTTTGCATACGCTAAGCGAATATTATCGCACCACACTACGTTTCCCGGGCAGCCGGTGAATGGCTTCATGCTTCCTGCCGAGATCTGAATGATAATATGCGTAGGCGTCATGTCGGGTTTCCAATCCACTTCTTCGATACATACCATCTTGCCCTGGCTGTTATGCGTCTTATGGCGATTGTTGGCGAGTGCTTCATAGGGTTTTACCTGATTCGGCTTGCCATATTGTACCGGCAGCCTGAAATCATTCACCCAGCCATTGGTCGTTTGATTGATTCGTTTTACGGCTGTTCCGACGCGATAGGCATAGACATGTCCGTTCTCTTCCCAACGGTGCTGAAGGATGAGTGTGATATGTCCTTCGTCGTGTCCGCCGACCTCTTTCACTTTGGTGCCGGCATTGGCAAATACAGCGCCTTTGTTCTGGATGAGTGCTTTGTAATCCAGCACCAGTGCGCTCGGTCGTTTCGTAAAAGGTATGCCCATATCGATCGCCGAATTAGGATCGGAACTCTGCTTCATACCTACGACGTCCATCATCTTTCCTGTGTAGATAGATCCCGTTGCTAATGCCTTGAGGTCGATACCAATGGCTGTCACTACCTCCAGCATACTCTCCATACGGCAGCAGTAGCCGTCACCGCGTTTCTCGGGACGTACCGATACCGATACTTTATCCACTCCGAAGGCTTTGGCATGGGCGTTGCTGCTTCCCCAGGGACCGCCTATCTTATAGAGCGTACGTGTATTGCCGCCAATCAGTCGCGACTCTTTTATCTGGCGTGAAGCCCAATTCTCAAAATTGCCGAAGGGCAACATTTCTACTTGTTCTTGTGCCGAAAGGCTGAGGGCTACAAAAAGCAATGTGATGATTAAACCGAGGATAATTCCGACCATCATTATACGGTTTGTTCGTTTGTTTTCCAAGTCTTGTTTATTTTGCGTAGTCATAATTAAAAATATATTCTATAAGTTATCATTATACTTGAATTACTTTTCGGGGCAGAAATTAGGTCTCCGTAGGAGCAGGCTATCGGGCTGAACATTGCAAACCATCTGGGAGCCATACCAATTATCCCATCAACCTGCGCCATACTCATTCCGACATCTATCAGCATACTCGGAGTGAGGGGTGGAAGGCAAATGTCGAAGTACATTCTGCCTTTGCCCACCGTGCCACCGAACAACCCTTTGTCCGTCTTAGAATAGTGCGGCAACGCGACGTAGTCTGCGGCCAAGACTCTCGCGGCGACGAACAGGGCGAAGAGACTCAATAGAATAACGCGTTTCATTTTCCTTTATTTCTTCGTTCAACATCTCTTCAAACTGACTAACGGAAGCCTCCAAACTATACTGACGCCCCGCCAAACGGTATTGTTCTTCCATCTCATGCCGTTCTTTCGGATGATCCAACCAATAATCAATCGCACGTGCCAAGTCCTTCGGGTCGCCGGGGATAAAGAGGCTGCGACCATCCAAAGCGAATTGCGGAGTCGCACTGACGTGGCTGTTAGCAATAACCGGCACAAGTCCCGTGCTGAACGCCTCTATACAACTTATCGCCTCGCTCTCCATATCCGAGGCATGTACGTAGAGATCGGTCTCTAATAGATTCTCGATCAAATCGTCACGCTTCACATAGATAAACTGCGGTTGGTGCTTGAGGTCTTTGCCTAACTCCACGTATTTCTCATACTCCGGACCCTTGCCTGCAAAAACAAGTTGGATGCGATCTGCATACTTCGAGTACTTTACAGCGTTGATGATGACGTCTTGACGTTTCTCCTGACTCAGACGACCGATCATCATAATCTTAAAAAGACCGTCCTTCGGACTGTTAGAACGCTGCGCTGTTAGACCGGCTTCGCCTGAAAGACCGCTTCGCTGTAAGATTTTTTTGCGTTCACCAGCTTCCATGAACGCTTCCTGAATACCGTTGCTAATCGGGTGAATCTTCGCCGTATAACCGCGCTCGGCGATCATATTGCCCATAAATTGAGAAGGAACGTGCACGTGACGCACGCGATTGTATATATTGTAGCGGAACGAGCGGTAGAACAACTCATTAAACCACTCCACTTTGCCCATACTGACGGAAGATGTCATGTTCTCCGGCTGGATATGGAAAGCCGCCGTAACGGGTTTGCCGATCTGATTGCAGTAATCAATCGCTTCCTTCTCTATACCAAATGGAACAAAAACATGCACGATATCCGCCCAGTCGCACGCGGCATGAACAATGTTCTTATCCGTATATGCAAAGCTGAAATCATGCTTGTCGCATAGCGGTTGGAAAATAGGCAGATGAAATTTCGGAATAGTGAAGTCACCTTGTGCATCCTTAGGTGTGTCCCAACAAAGCACCCTTACTTCATGTCCGCGTTTACGCAACTCGCCTGCAAAACGCTGCGCAGAAATCGACGTACCGTTGTTCGTCGTGTAAAAACTGTCAATTACGAATAAAATCTTCATATATTTTGTTGTTTTAAAATGTGTGTCGTTTTTCAAATCCGGTGCAAAAGTACTGCTTTATAAGCAATTATTGTTTTTCTAATCCGTGCGAAAATTGTTCTAATTCGCATAAACTGCTTGCACATGTCAAAAAATTGTTGTACCTTTGCACACAAATTGTTATAATTCGTACATCTAAAACCGAACATTATGGAACAAAAAACACATGTAGAAGTAGAAAAATGTGAAAATGAGAACACTATTCTAAAGGATTTCTCGGGCTTCAAATGGATGAGTTTTATTCCCGGTAAAACATCCATAGATGATGTCGCCGTCATGGAAATCAATAGTACACAGGAGCGATTCAGTACGCTGATTATGCCGGATCATTATTTCACGCCCACCTATTGTATTCAGATTGTGAAAAGCGGCTGTCTGAGAATTCATATTAATAATAAGGAGTATGAGATGACCGCCAGCCAAGGATGCCTTATTTCTCCTGAACTGCTGATTCAGAAGCCGGATAAAATGGACAATTATGTGGAGTTGTTGGTGTTATCTATGTCCCGCGAGTTTATGCAGGAACTCAATTTGAATTTCCCGCTGGCAGCAACTGCCTATATTTATGTACATCCGGTTTGGAATATTAGTCCTAAGAAGATGCAGCGCTTGATACATTATTTTGACCTGATGCGTGAGGTAATAGCAGAAAAAGACCGCAAAGCGGCAATCCATCTTATAAGGTCGTTTTTCTATTATCTGGCAGAGCAAGAAGCCAATCATTTCCCGCAGCAAGGTTCTGCAGAAATGACACGCAACGAAGAGATCACAGGCCGTTTCATGCACCTTGTAGATACCCATTGTGAGCAGCAGCACTCACTCGATTGGTATGCCGACCAACTATGTCTCACCACGCGTTATGTGGCAAACACAGTCAAACAGACACTCGGCATAACTGCCAGTGCTTGTATTGAACATGTCCTTGTCCAACGGGCAAAAACTTTGCTCTTTACCACAACAAAATCCATTCAGGAAATAGCCGATCAGCTCGGTTTCCAGAACCAAAGCCATTTCGGCACCTTCTTCAAGCGCCACGAAGGAATGAGCCCTGCAGCTTTTAGAAAGCAAAAGTAAGAATATAAAAATAGTCGGTTTCCATCAGCGGAGGCCGACGATTTTGTGTAGTTGGACGGAGAGTCGCCAGAAGGGGTGGGCGAGGATATAACGGACGGTGTCGTCGAGGTTGTCGTTGCGGTCGTCCTCGAAGGCGTCGCCGTTGTTGAGGAGCCATTCGCCGGTAAAGCGCAAGGGTTGCAGGAGCCAGTGTTCGGCCTCGAGTTGCTCTCGCCATATCTCGGGATCGTAGGTGCCGGTGAAGACGACTTTGACTTCATTCACTCGTTTCAAAACGAGCGAAGACCGCTTCGCTGATAGACCGCTCTGCTGATAGAGTATAGACCGTCCTTCGGACTGATAGACCATTTTTGGTGAGCAGGTGATCCAGTCGATGCCGTCGGGCAAGGGGCGTGTGCCGTTGGTTTCGATACAGATATAGAAGCCGGCATCGTGTAGTGTGTCGATAAGTGGTTTATCGACCTGTAGGGCGGGTTCGCCGCCGGTAAGCACGAGCATCTTGCGTCGTTCGTTGGGTATATCGTAGAGGGAGAGCGCCTCTTGTGCTATGTCTGCGGCGGTCATGGGATGCGCCTCCCGGAAGTCGGTGTCGCACCACGGGCAGCTCAGGTTGCAGCCGGAGAAACGGACAAAGACCGCGGGGATGCCGGTGTGAGCACCTTCGCCCTGTAATGTATAAAAAACTTCGTTTATTTTATACATGTTAAAATGGTTTTTCTACGAAAAACGTTAAAACGTTAAAATGGTTTTTCTGCGAAAAACGTTAAACGGTTAGTCCTTTTCATAGATGGCGATGTTGCCTTCGGATTCCTGTACGGAGACACGGTAGCAGTTCTCGACGTGGTCGCAGATCCAGCGTGCGATGTTCTCCGCCGAGGGATTGACATCGAGGATGTCGTTGATATACTTGTGGTCGAAAGTGTCCTTGACGACACGCTTGATATGCGTGAAGTCAGTGACCATGCCATCCTGATTCAGTTCTCGTGCACGGCAATAGACCACGATGATCCAGTTGTGTCCGTGCAGGTTCTCGCACTTGCTTTCGTACGACAACATAAGATTATGTGCCGCCGAAATCTCTATTCGTTTTTCTACATAAAACATAAAAACATTTACGATTTGGTCATTTACGATTTACGATTTATTTTGACATTTAGTCATTTTGTCATTTACGATTTACGATTTACCATTTACGATTTATTTTGACATTTAGTCATTTGGCCATTTACCATTTACGATTTGGTCATTTACGATTTACGATTTATTTTGACATTTAGTCATTTGGCCATTTACCATTTACGATTTGGTCATTTACGATTTTCCATTGTCCATTTTCAATTTTCCATTTGCGCTTCGCGCAAGGCTTCGTCTCGTTCGCGGCAGGTGCCGCAGGTGCCGCATGGACGGTCGCCCCCGCGGTAGCAACTCCATGTCTCGTCGTAGTTGATACCAAGTCGTAGTCCTCGCCGGACGATATCGGTCTTGCTGATATGCGTATAGGGTGTGAGGAGTCGTACGCCGTTCCATGTGCCCGCCTCGACAGCGTGATCCATCGCCTCGACAAACGCCGGCCGGCAGTCGGGATAGATAGCATGGTCGCCGGCATGGTTTGCCAGCATGATATACTGGAGTTTGTTGTTCTCCGCCATGCCTGCTGCTACGGAGAGCATGATCCCGTTGCGGAAGGGAACGACGGTGGAGCGCATGTTCTGCTCGTTGTAATTGCCTTCGGGAATAGCGTCTGCGCCCTCGAGCAGCGAGGATCGGAAGAAGTCCTTGATAAACGGCAGTCGGACGACCATATGCGGTATGCCGAGGCGCTCGCAGTGGAGTCGGGCAAAATGGATTTCGCGGTCGTTGTGGTTGCTGCCGTAGTGGAAGGACACCGCCAAGGCTATGCGCTCGCGGTACTCATAGAGGAGGGTAGTAGAGTCCAATCCGCCGGAATATACTATCAGACTATCTTTCATTAATTTACGATTTACGATTTACGATTTACGATTTATTTTGACATTTAGTCATTTGGTCAAGGAGGCGCTGCTGTTTGAGGGATTCGTGTTCGTGGTCGGCATAGTTGGCAAAGGGATAGATGCTGATACCGCCGCGAGGCATAAACCAGCCCGTCACCTCCAGATACCTGGGATCCATGAGCCGCACCAGATCTTTCATGATGATATTGACACAGTCCTCGTGGAAATCGCCGTGGTTGCGGAAGGAGAAGAGATAGAGTTTGAGGCTCTTGCTCTCCACCATGCGCTCGCGCGGTATATAACTAATGTAGATATGCCCGAAGTCAGGTTGTCCGGTTTTGGGGCATAAGGTAGTGAACTCGGGACAGTTGAAGGTAACGAGATATTCGTTCTCGGGATGCTTGTTCGGGAACGTCTCGAGCACGTCGGGGTTGTAGTTGTCCGAATACTGAACGTGCTGGTTTCCAAGCAGGGTGACGCCCTGCAGTTCGTCATTGGTTCGCATAATATGTTCGGCGTTTATTAGTTAGCGGGTGCAAAGTTACAAAAAAACTATTATATGTGCAAGCATACTTGCTTTTTTTTAGGGTAGCATGGTTAAAAAAGCGGCACTTTGTGTCTCTCGTGAGAATTCCTGACAGTGCTCGACAGGCTGTAGGGTGTATCCGGCGGTTTGCCATTCGTTGTATTTCTCCCGTATGAATTGCTTGATTTGTTCGATGTCGTCAGTAGCTATTCCGGCGTTGGTGTAACGGATGAGTTCGGCGAGTGCTCCCCGGTCGGAAGGCACACATAGAACAGGTTTGCGGCAGCCGAGTGCTTCGTAGAACTTGGTGGTCAGCATGCCGTGGGTCTGTGTGGAGGTGAGCACCAGCATGATGCCTGCCTTGCGGATTGTGTTGCCGAGTTCGTCATGGGAAACGGGATCGTGCTGCGGAGTATGGAGGTCTATTTCTAATCTCGGCAAAGCCTCGAACGATCGGCTGAAGCCGTATGGAAGATTTGAAGATTGATTCAATTCTTCGATGGCTTGTTTCACTTTCTCGAGCGCCGGTTGCTGCCATTCGAACAGCGAGCCGATATAGGTGATACGGAAGGCGTCGGTGGGGCTGTTATCGGGATAGAACTGCTTGGGGTCGTAGCCGTTGTAGATGACCCGGACATTCGGGTTGAGCGTCCGGATGAACTGAGCATGCCATGGCGAGACTGTCGTGACGCACTGCGCGGCACGCAGCACGCGGTTGCGGCGGCGTATATGTACGGCACGATAGATGCGGCGGAAAGGCATAGCCCACCATTGGCGGTGATGGTATTGGTAGCAGGAGTTGTCCACTTGTTCCTCCAGATCGCGTACGTCGCACAGCAAGGGCACCCGGAGCCGACGGGCGATACACAGTGCCGCTCCCAGCGGGAAGTCGCTGAAAGTGGTACAAAGAACGGCGTCGTATGTTTGATGTTTTATGTCAGATGTTTGATGTTTTATGTTTAATGTCTGCAGGGCTTTCCCGGCAAAAGCCCGGTTGTGCCAGTCGGTAAGCAGCGTCCATGCTGTTTTGACCGCCCAGTCAAGCGTTGTGCCGGAGTACATGGGGATGGTCAGCACAGGATAGTTGTGTTCAAACGCGAGCGGCTGCTGCTCTTCGGTGAGCAGCGTCACGCCGTATCCCTGCCGCACGAGAAAATCGCAGAGGTAACGCAGGCGGGGCAGAAAGCCCGGAGCAACGGGAGGATCTGATATGACGAGGATATGTTTCATTTGAGCAAGTTCAGTACCTTGGGATATAACGATTGATGATACGAGGTGCCGTCCATATTGCTGTTGTGCCAGAGCAGGCATGCCTCTCCGTGGTGTCGGCGCACCTCAGCGATGAGTTGCCGGCAGAGGCGGAAGGCTTCGTCTTCTGTCAGGTGCATATAGTTCCCGGCGCTGAGCGTGGTGTCCATGACGGTGAGCGGATGGAGGGTGAGGCCTGTGAGCCGGAGGCGTTCTGGGTCGATCCATCGTACGGAGCGTGTGGTCTGTAGCCGGAAGCCGGCATGGTCGGCAAAGCCCATGGAGAAGTCGTCGGTATAACCTGCTTCCGCCAATTGGCGCATGGTAGGAAGCGGGTTGTTCAGATAGTGCGACCGATGGAGATGGCTGATCGGACGGGTAGGCAGGCAGCCGTAGTAACTGCTGTGCACGCCGAGCTTTGCGCCGCTGTCGAGCACATATTGCCGAAGCTGTTTGTAATCCTTTCCGGAGAGGCTGTACTGGGGAACATCGTATCCTTTTCCGTCGGTCTGCTTGACAAAATAGACGGTCTCTGCATGGGTCACGCGGCTGTCGTGCTCCACGAGCAAGGGAAAGGTGAAGTGGGGATCGCGACGGATATCGCTCCATGCCCGCAGCACCTGCCGCCACTCGCCCCTCTTGAATCCGCCAAGTGTGCCGCGGAGTGAGCGGTATTGGGTGATGGAATCCACGTCGTGGGTAAGATAGACATGTGCAAACCCGGGTGCGGGCAGCGGTTCGCCAAGGCATTGCAGCAGCACGCCGGCATACTCGTCCAAGAGCGGGCAGAGCAGCCGTTCGTCTTGCCCCAACAGCGAGTGACGCGCCAGAAAGCGCCCGTGGATGTCGCGCTGTTTATGGATGAGTTCTTCCGCGCGCGAAACAAAAAAGAAAGTGGCATAGACGATATCGGTAGTGACGATGTACTTCCCTTTTGCGACTTGTCGGACGACGGCAGACTGCATGTCGGGCACAACCAATTCACGGCCGAGGCAGCCGTTGGGCTGGATAAGCACGTCGTAGCGGTCAAGTAGCTGCAAATCATCGGTATAGGCCACACGTTTGGCAGCCTCCGGACGTTCGTAACAAAGCCATGAGATAATATAATCTATCAGCGCTTTCATTCTTCGCTCAGCAGTTCCCATTCGTAGAGCTTCTGCTCTATCTGGTGTTTGGTAGTTTCGTATTTTTGAAACAGTTCCGCCGTTTGGTTTTCGGGCAGGTTGAGCTGTTTTTCTATTTCCGCCTGCAGGGCTTCCAGACGGGCTATCTCTTCTTCGGTTTGGGCGATCTGTCTCTCTTTCTTGCGCCGTGCGGCGGCTTCGGCCTTTTGGGCGGCATAGTCGAGTTTGGAGGAAGTGGGAAGAGTCGGCGTATTCGGAGTATTCTGATTATTCGGGGTATTCGGATTTTTCTCGAGTTCTTGCAGGCTGTCGATCTTCTTATGGCGCAAGAAGTCGTAGATGCCTCCGAGGTGTTCGCGTACGCGGCCGCCTCCGAACTCATATACTTTATCCACGAGGCCGTTGAGGAAGTCGCGGTCGTGGCTGACGCATATGACCGTTCCGTTAAAGTCCTGCAAAGCGGCTTTGAGCACGTCTTTGGACGGCATGTCCAAATGGTTGGTCGGCTCGTCGAGAATGAGCAGGTTGCACGGTTCGAGCAGCAGACGTATCATCGCCAGCCGGCTCCGTTCGCCTCCGCTGAGCACCTTGACGCGCTTGTCGGAAGCCTCGCCGCCAAACATAAAGGCACCTAAGATATCGCGTATCTTGGTGCGGATATCGCCTACGGCAACATAGTCAACGGTCTGAAAGACAGTAAGGTTCTCGTCGAGCAGAGCTGCCTGATTCTGAGCAAAATAGCCTATCTTGACATTGTGCCCGATCTTTAGTTTGCCGAGATAATCCAGCTGCCCCATGATACATTTGACCAGGGTGGTTTTTCCTTCGCCGTTCTTGCCCACGAATGCCACTTTCTCGCCGCGACGGATCGTGAACGTCACGTCGTGGAAGACATTGTGATCCCCGAAATCCTTGCGCAGATCCTCTACGATAAGCGGGAAATCGCCGCTTCTGGGTGCAGGCGGGAAACGCAGGTTGAGCCTCGACGTGTCTTCCATATCCACTTCGAGCCGCTCTAGTTTTTCCAGCTGCTTGATGCGGCTTTGTACCTGTACAGCTTTCGTAGCCTTGTAGCGGAAACGCTCGATAAACTCCTCGGTGTCGTGAATCATCTTCTGCTGGTTGAGATAGGCGCGCACCTGCTGGTCGTGGCGCTCCTGGCGCAGGGTGACAAATTGGGAGTAGGGGACGTTGTAGTCGTAGATGCGGCCGAGTGATATTTCGATGGTGCGGGTCGTCACATTGTCGATGAAGGCGCGGTCGTGGCTGACGAGCAATACGGCACTCGGCGACTGCCGGAGGAAGTCTTCGAGCCACTGGATAGACTCGATGTCCAGATGGTTGGTCGGCTCGTCAAGTAGCAGCAAGTCAGGATGTTGGAGCAGTATCTTCGCCAGTTCGATACGCATTCGCCAGCCGCCGGAGAACTCCGAGAGTTGCCGGTCGAAGTCGCGTCGCTCGAAGCCAAGGCCGATAATGGTGCGATCCATCTCTGCAATGAAGCGTGCTTCGTCTTCGTGTGCAACGGACATCACGTCCTCGCGGAGTGTGCAACCGTCGTGGTGGAGCATGACTTGCGGCAGATAGCCGACCGTCATATCCGTCTCGCGCGAGATACGTCCGGCAGTAGGCGTGTATTCGCCTGCAATGAGTCGGAGCAGGGTCGTCTTGCCGGCACCGTTCTTGCCCACCAGGGCGATACGCTCGCGGCGGTTGATGAGCAGCGAGATGTCGTCAAGTACGGGACGTGATGCGAATTCTATGGAGAGGTGTTCGATACTAAGCATTGGTAGTGGCTTGTGCGTTTTGTGAGTTCTGACGGTCGATGATACGCCACAGGATGACTGTCAGCAAGGTAGCTATTGCAAAGTCCACTCCCACCAGCAGCCACATGTTCCAATTGCGTCCTATCAAAGCGAGTGCAATGAAAAAGACCGAGACGGTGAGCAGTACGCAGGTGGTCCGGATATGATTCAAACCGGTGCGCAAGAGCAGGTGGTGGATATGGTTTTTGTCCGGCTGGAAAGGCGATTTATGGTGCTTGATACGAGTCAGGCTGACGCGTATCGTGTCGAAGATAGGCACTGTCAGTACGCATAATGCCACTGCCGGTGCGCCGGACATCTGAAAGGCGGCAGGCACTTCATGGTAGGCATTCAGTTCGCAGAAATGGAACACAAAGGCACTCAGCACGTAGCCGAGCAACAAGGCGCCCGAATCGCCCATGAATATCTTCTGCTTGTGGCCGAAGACGTTGAAAATAAAATAGACCGCCAGACTACCGATCAGGCTGATAGCCATGATAGACCATGCCGTCTCGCCCACCAACCCGAAATAGACCGCGAAGAACAGGCAGTAAATCATACCCAGCCCGCTGGCAAGTCCGTCAATTCCGTCAATGAGGTTGATGGCATTGATGATAGCGATCAGCACAAAAAGCGATATCAGGTAAGAGGGCAGGATGCCGATCTCATCAAAGCCGAGAAATCCGTGCAGATGGGTGATACGCATGTCGGCAAACCCGATCATGGCAATGGCTGCCAACACCTCGCCCAACAGTTTGCCCAACGGCGAGAGAATCAGGATATCATCCACCAAGCCAACAACAACAATCGTGAACACACCAATCAGCAGAAACTGACTCTGCTGCAGCGTGTTGAACTCGAAAATGAGATACGTGAGCAGGAAACTGACACAGATATCTATGCCGCCGATATTGGGAATACTGCCGGTGTGCGACATCCGTTTGTTGGGACGTACAACCAGGTCTTTTTGTTTGGCGATACGAATCACAAGCGGCATCAATACCAATCCGAGTACAAAGGAAAAAATGCCGACTAAATAGAGGTGATTATAAAAGAATGTAAGCATTACTTGTCAAGTTGTTCGTAAATGGAGTTGTTGCTAATATATTCAGGTACAATCTGTTTCATCAATTGTACGGTCATAAACGGTTTGTTGCTGTGTGCCATCTCAATGAGCGAGTCGATACGCGGCTTGACGTTGTCGTACTGCTCTTCGCGCACGCGCGCCACGAGGATCTTCTCGTTCTCGGTAGGCAGGGTGGTTTCTTTCTGGTTGAGCAGTTCTTCGTACAGTTTCTCGCCCGGACGAAGTCCTGTGAAGACAATGGGAATGTCTTCGCTCGGCGTGTAACCTGCCAGACGTATCATGTTCTTGGCGAGGTCAAGAATCTTAACCGGCTGTCCCATGTCGAACACGAATATCTCGCCGCCTTTGCCGAGCGTAGAAGCCTCGAGCACCAGCGTGCACGCCTCGGGAATAGTCATGAAATAGCGGATGATATCCGGGTGAGTGACCGTTACGGGGCCTCCGGCAGCAATCTGTTTCTTGAAATACGGGATGACTGAGCCGTTCGAACCGAGAACATTCCCGAAACGGGTGGTGATGAACTTGGTGCAGTTGGCATCCGTCTGGTGCAGTTTGTTGAAGAGCGATTGCACGTATATCTCCGCGATGCGCTTGCTGGCACCCATGATATTGGTAGGGTTGACGGCTTTGTCGGTGGAGATCATGACAAACCGGTCTGCCTTGTATTTCACGGCCATATCAGCCATGTTTTCCGTGCCGAGCACATTGGCAATGATGGCTTCGTTGGGATAGTTCTCCATGAGCGGCACATGCTTGTAGGCTGCTGCATGATAGACCACGTCCGGTCGGAACTCATTGAATACCTGCTCTATACGCTGACGGTCTCGCACGTCGGCAATGACCGGAATGAAACGGCCTTTCGGGTATTGGTTTTTCAGGTCGAGAACGAGGTCATGCAGTGCCGACTCGGCCATCTCCAGGAGCACGACGGCTTTCGGCTCGTATTTCTGCACCTGACGCACCAACTCGCTGCCGATACTGCCGGCTGCACCGCTGATGAGTACCACCTTGTCGCGCATGATATGCAGTACGTTGTCGGTGTTGATGTTGATGGTCGGACGCTCAAGCAGATCTTCGATCTGAATGGAGTCGATGCGTCCGATACGCTTCACGTCCGCCTCCTGATCTTGCTCCAGTTCCGTGAACGACGGAGTGGTCAGAATACGGATGTTATGGTCGATGAACACTTGCAGGTCACGTGCCGGCTGTATCTCGCGCATCTTGAGTGGCGAAACGATGACATGGTGGATATTGCGAATACGCATCCATTCGAACAACTTGTCGTTGAGCTGGTGTACATGCAGTCCCATCAGGTCGTAGTTCTTGCGCTTGGTATTGTCGTCTATAAAGCCCACGGGACGATACGGCGCGTTGCCTGACGAACGGAGCATCTTGGCAATGGCGATGCCTGCGGATTGGGTGCCGTAGATCATTACTTTCGGGCTTCCCATGGCATGCTGGTAAAGCAACTCGTAGAGCGTCTTGACGCCCACGCGCAAGCAGAAAAGCAACACGAATGCAATCGGCATATAGATGATAATCAGCGTGTTGAGCAGCAACTGACGACCGCCGAGATGGTTGTAAGCGTAGTTGAACACCAGTAACGCTACACCGCAACTGAGCACGGCGAGAAGCGACTTGATCGTGTCGATAAAGGTGGAGTAACGCAGTATGCCCGAGTAGGTGTGGAACAGCCAGAAGCACACGAACTGGAGCACCATGATAATCAGGAATTCCTGCCACGCAGGCAGTACGCCTTCCGGTTGGAACTCATAGGAGAACGCGCCGTAACCAATCCACAGACTTGTCCAGAAAGCAATCGACACCAGCACCATGTCGATGAGCAACACACCCCAGCGGGGCATATAACTCGAATCGGGTATGTGCGCAAAGATGTCTGAATTGAGAATCTCGTTTCGTTTGTTTATCATGTGTTCAAATGTTTACTAATCAGTGGTTTAATGTATTTTCCGGTATAACTCTTCTCGCAGTCGGCCAGTTCTTCCGGCGTGCCTTCAAACACGATATATCCTCCTTCGTCGCCTCCTTCCGGTCCCAAGTCGATGACATGGTCTGCCGCCAGAATGATTGAGGCATTATGCTCTATGACAATGACGGTGTGCCCCTTGCTAATCAGCTGATTGAGTGCGCGAAGCAGCACTTGTATATCCTGATGGTGCAGACCGGTTGTCGGCTCGTCGAATACAAAGACCGTAGGTGATTGGTTCTCCTGCGCCAGAAAACTGGCTAACTTGACGCGTTGGCTCTCGCCGCCCGACAGGGTGCTGCTGGATTGTCCCAACTGGATATATCCGATGCCTACGTCCTGCAGCGGTTTCAGGCGTTGCACGATTTTCTTGCATGCAGGATCCTCAGAGAAGAAGTCAATCGCCTGATTGATAGTCATTGTGAGGATGTCGTATATCGACTTGCCGCGATAATGGACATCCAGAATATCCTGTTTGAACCGTTTGCCGTGACAGTGTTCGCAGGTGATTGTCAGGTCGGCCATGAACTGCATTTCTATCGTGATCGTTCCTTCGCCTTCGCATTCCTCGCAGCGTCCGCCGGGCGTGTTGAAACTGAAATGTGCCGGCGTGAAGCCCAGTTGTTTGGCTAACGGCTGCTCGGCAAACAGGCGGCGTATCTCGTCGTAGGCCTTCAGGTAAGTAACGGGATTTGAGCGGCTGGAACGGCTCAGCGGATTCTGATCGACAAACTCGATATTATGCACCAAGTGCAGGCTGCCGCATAGCGATCCGAAGTTGCCGGTGCGCTCGGCGATGCCGCCATAGTGCTTCTTCATGGCGGGGTAGAGCACTTTGCTCACCAGCGACGACTTGCCGCTGCCGCTGACGCCCGTGATGACTGTCATGACGCCCAACGGGAACTTGACATCGATGTTCTTGAGGTTGTTCTCGCAGGCATTGGTCAGCTCGATGTAGTTGTTCCAGCGGCGGCGGTGAGGTGGGAGGGAGTAGTCGAATCGTTCCTTTTGAGGCTTGCCTTCATAGACAATCTCGCCGCCGTGACGTCCTGCCGCAGGGCCGACTTCGATGATATGGTCTGCCGCACGGATGATATCTTCGTCGTGTTCCACCACGACAATGGTGTTGCCTAAATCGCGCAACTGTTTCAGCACGTTTATCAGCCGTTCCGTGTCGCGCGCATGCAGTCCGATCGATGGCTCATCCAATACGTATAGCGAGCCTACTAGGCTGCTGCCCAACGACTTAGCCAGACTGATTCGTTGGCTCTCGCCGCCCGAAAGCGTGTTGCTGGCGCGGTTGAGTGTCAGGTAGCCGAGACCTACGTCCTGCATGAACTGCAGCCGCGAACGTATCTCGTGCAGCAGGTGTTTGGATATCTCTTGTTCTTGCGCGCTCAGCTTCAGACTGTTGAACCACTCCGCCAGACGCGCTATCGGCATCTGCACCAAATCCGTGATGGCTTTGTCTTGAATCTTGACGTACGAAGCCTCTTTCCTTAGACGCAGCCCCATGCATGTCGGGCATATCGTTTTGCCCCGATAGCGCGCCAGGATGACACGGTATTGGATCTTGGAGTGCTGTTTGCTTTCCAGTTCGTGGAAGAAATCGTTCAGGCCGCGGAAATGTGCATTACCCGTCCAAATCAGGTGTTTCTGCTGCTCTGTCAGGGCATAAAACGGGGTATGAATCGGGAAGTCGAACAAGTTGGCGGTGTAAATCAAAGCCTTGTTCCACTCGCTCATCTTCTCGCCGTGCCAGCACGCGATAGCCTCCTCGTAAATCGATTTTGATTTGTCCGGCACGACCAAGTCCGGGTCAATGCCGATTACGTTTCCGAAACCGTTGCACTCGGGGCATGCACCCATCGGGTTGTTGAAATCAAACAGGTGCTCCGACGGCTCCTGAAAACCGATTCCGTCTATCTCAAACCGCTCGGAGAACACATGTTTCTTGCCGTCAATCCAGATGATACACTCCCCGTAGCCTTCGAAGAAAGCCGTCTGGACAGAGTCGGCAAAGTGGTTGCTTGTCGCCTGTTCGTGATCCACGACCACGCGGTCAACCATCAGGTATGTTTCCGCCTTCAAATGTCCGTGGATATCGGTTATCTCGTCAATCGTCTCGTCCGTCAGGCGCAGCGTCTTGCCGTCTTGTAGCAGGCGCACGAAGCCTTCCGAACGCCAGAAATCCAATTGCTGCTGAAGCGTCCTGTTGCGTGTCACGATAGGCGAGAGCAGGAATAGACGCGTTCCAAGAGCCTGCTGTTCCATGAATTGCACCACATCGCGTATCGTGTGCCTCCTTACTTCTTTCCCGCTCACGGGCGAGTACGTGCGTCCTACGCGCGCGTAAAATAATTTGAGGTATTCGTATATCTCCGTGGCCGATCCGACCGTACTTCGCGGGTTGCGGTTGGTCACTTTCTGCTGAATGGCGATGGCGGGCGGGATGTTGTCAATCCGTTCAACGTCAGGCTTTTGCATTCGTCCGAGGAACTGACGGGCATAAGCCGAGAGACTCTCGACGTAGCGTCGTTGTCCCTCGGCATATAGCGTATCGAACGCCAGCGACGATTTGCCGCTGCCGCTCACACCCGTGATGACCGTCAGCCGTTCTTGCGGTATATCGACCGTGACGTGTTTCAGGTTATGGGTGTTGGCTCCTTGTATGTGTATCTTGTCCGGACTCAATCTTCTTTATACATCGAGAAAATCATTTGCAGTTCGCGGATTTTCTCTTTGGTTTTCGGATTGTTTACGTTTTTCTGTTCGTCGGTCAGATTCGGAATCTGCAAGATCGTTCCTTCCGACACATTATCCGGATCGTCCAAACTGTTCATGTTGGCCTCGTAGATGAATACCCACAGGTCGCTGTTTCCGTAATAGCGTTGAGCCAGTTGCTCTAATGTCTCGCCGTTCAGAACGATAATCTCTGTCAGCATTTCCTTCTCGGCAGCTTGCTGTTTCTTCTTCTCAGGAGCAGGTTTCTCGGGTGGAACCGGTTTCTCGGCGACGGGTTGCTGCTCTATGACGGTTTTCGGCTCTTTGACAACGGGTTTCTGTTCCTCAACGGCAGGTTTCTGTTCTTCCGCTGCCTGTACTACAGCCGTCGTATCGGTCGGGACGACTTCCGGTTTCTGCTTCTCCACTTGCTCTGTTCCCGTCTTCTCGCGAATCGTATTCACCCAGTTGGTTAACTGTTTGCGGAAGAAGAAGAACGCACCTGCCAGCAGCAACAGCAGAATCAGGAGTGTGATCAGCGTGTCGCGAAGGAAATGACGTTTTGGCTTTTCCGGCTCCCAGTAATCGTCTTTCTTCTCCGGCTCCGGAGTGGGCGGAGTATAAGTCGGGAAGGTTGTCGCCGTGTTCGGAATAATCGGTTCAACCGGCGTCACGGGCGCAACAGGTTCTACCGGTGTTACGGGTGCAACGATAGGTGTCACGGGTGCTACTATCGGCGTAACAGGCGTAACAGACGTAACAGGTGTCACAGGTGTCACAGGCGCAACGGGCTGCGGCGTTACGGGTGCCACAGGTGCAACCGGAGTGACTGGAGCAACCGGCGCTACAGGTGCCACGGGTTCTATCGGTTTTACCGGCTCGACGGGCGTTACCGGATCTACAAACGTTACCGGCGCAATGACCGGCTCTTGAGCAATTGGTTTTTCTTCTTCCATTTTTTTCTCTTCCATATTATTTTCTTCTGTTGTTTTCTCTTCTTCTGCAGGCTGTTCCGGCTCTTCCACGCTCTCCGGCTCCTCGGCTTTGTTCGGCGTTTGCCCCAAATCGGCAAGCAGTCCGACGATCTCGTTGGCCTGTGCACCTAATTTCTGCAACGGAGTGGCAGATTCCTTTGGCGCCTCTTCCTCACTTGCTTCGCGCAGGTTCAGAAACAGCTCTTTCACGCCGGCTTCGGGTGCAAAACTGACTTTCTCATAGCCGGGAATAACGATGGCTTCACCTGTTGCCACGTTTACGCTCTTGCGTGCGGCAACGGATAGCAACTTAAAGGTTCCAAGCCCGGAAATACGGACGATCTTGTCTGTGCGCAGACCCGACAGGATCTGTTGCATCAGTTCGTCCATAAACGTGCTCACTTCTTTCTGGCTGGCGCCCGAGCGAGCCACAATAGTGCGGCGCAACTCAATCCAAGTAATCTTCTCTCCCATGGCTTACTGTTTTTTGAATTCTTCTTTCAGGGTTGCTAACGGACGGAAACTGATTTGTTTCTTGGCAGGAACGGTGTTGCGGGCGCCCGTGACGGGGTGCACAATGACACGTTCGTTTTTCTGCTTCACTTCCAGCGTGCCTAATCCATGTAGTGACACGGCTTTGTCGCTCATCAGCGACTCGATAATCACCTGATTGGTGACGGACAACAAGTCCGATACGTGACGTTTTGTCAAACTCGTCGCTTCGGCGATGTTGTTAATTAAATCTTTTGTTAACATAGTATTGCAAATAAATCAAATTCTTCTGCTTTTACAATTTCCACATCCACAAAATCCCCACTTTTGACAACTTCTCGGCTCCGGAGCCACTCCGGCTTTTGACTTTCGACTGGTATCAGCACTTCGCAGTCCACTTCCGGGCTGTCGTATTCTGTCCGCCCGATGTAGTAATCCCCTTCTTCGCGGTCAATAACGACGCGCATCCGTTTTCCCACTTTCTCTTGCATCAGCTCGGCGGATATTGTCTGCTGAACAGCCATCAGTTCAGCTAAACGAGCCTGTTTGGTTGCTTCCGGCACGTCGTCGGTATAATGCGTGTTGGCGTACGTTCCTTCTTCGTCGGAGTAGGCAAACGCACCCATCCGCTCGAAACGCATCTCTTTCACCCATTGTTTCAGCGCCTCAAAATCCTCCTCTGTCTCGCCGGGATGTCCTACCAACAGCGTTGTTCGGATACATATTCCCGGCACGCGTTCGCGAATCTTGCGTATCAGCGCGTCTTGTTCTTCGCTTGTGATATGCCTCCGCATGAGCGAGAGCATGTGATCCGTACAATGTTGCAACGCGATGTCCAGGTACTTGCACACGTTCGGATGCCTTGCCATCACGTCCAACAGTTCCTCCGGAAAATCCGTAGGATAGGCATAATGAAGCCGGATCCATTCCACGCCCTCGATTTCAGCCATCCTGTCCACCAACTCCGGCAGTTTATGCGTCTTATACAAATCCAGTCCGTAACTTGACAGATCTTGTGCAATCACGTTCAGTTCTTTCACGCCCTGTCCGACAAGCCATTTCACTTCCTCCAATATATCTTCCATCGGCCGCGAGCTGTGTCGTCCTGTTATCAGCGGGATAGCGCAGTACGAGCACATCCGGTTGCAGCCTTCCGAAATCTTCAGGTACGCATAATGCCTCGGCGTCGTCAGTTTCCGCTCATAAATCTGAGTCTCCTGAATAGTCAGAATACTCGGATTATTCGGAATACTCCGATATTCTCCGACCAACTCCGCAAGCCCCGTATAGTCAAACTTCCCGAAATACGCATCCACTTCCGGCATTTCCTCTTCCAATTCCGCGCGGTAGCGTTCGCTCAGGCAGCCCATGACGTACAGCCGTTTCAGTTGTCCCCGTTTCTTTCGTTCTGCGAATTGCAGTATTGTCCGGATACTCTCCTCCTTCGCGTCGCCGATGAAGCCGCAGGTATTGATAACGGCTATCTCGCCTTGCGGTTTTTCCGGGTCGTGCACACAATGCCAGCCGGCTGTCTCCAGCCGTCGCATCAGTCGCTCCGCATCTACCAGGTTCTTCGAGCAACCCAACGTCACAAAATCTACTTGGCCCTTAATCATCTAATGCCTATATGAACAAATAAATGGTACATGGTAAATGACCAAATGGTAAATAGTTTAGTTTCCAAGGTCGCAATGGAACTTGATTCGTACGAGCCGCACATGTATCGGGTCGTATTCGTCTTCGCCCAACTCATCCATGGCTGTATGCAGGTTGTCGTTCTCGGCGTTCTTGAAGTAGTCGTATATCTCTTCTTTCTCGTCGGGGTCGATCACTTCGTCGATAAAGTAGTCGATGTTCAGTTTCGTTCCCGAATAGACGATGGCTTCTATCTCGCTCAGCATCTCTTCCATCGACATGCCTTTCGATTCGGCAAGTTCGTCCAGCTCCACGCGCCGGTCGATGGCTTGGATGATACTTATCTTGCGGGTTGAATCCTTGGCTACGGTACGTACGCGCAGGTCTTCTGGACGGATTATCTCGTTCTCTTCGACATATTCTTTTATTACGCGCAGGAACTCTTCGCCGTATCGTTTGGCTTTGCCGACACCCACGCCCGGGATGTTCTGCAACTCTTCGATCGTCACAGGATAAGTTGTCGCCATGGCTTCCAGCGACGGGTCTTGGAAGATCACGAACGGCGGCACATCCATATGCTTGCTCAGTTTCTTGCGCACATCTTTCAGTATCGAGAACAGCACGTCGTCCGCTGCCGCGCAAGCAGCTACCGGGCCTTCCAGACCGTCGTCGTCTTCGTCGTGCACTTCGATCTTCACTTCGAACTTATGCGGCTTCTTCAGGAATTTCTTGCCTTCCGGCGACAGTTTCAGCACGCCGTACGTCTCCACTTCTTTCACCAGGAATCCGCTCAACCGGGCTTGACGGATAATAGCCAGCAAGGTCGATTCTTCTTCGTCTTCCGCGGCGCCGAAGTTTTCTATCTCGTTGTGTTTGTAGCTGACAACTTCGTTCGTGGCGTTGCCGTGCAGGATATCCACGATATGTTCGGTCTTGAATTTCTCGTTCAGTTGCACGATGGTTTCCAGAATCAGCTCCAGCAACTCCGTCGCATCAATCGTGTGATATGTTTTCTTGCAGTTGTCGCAGTTGCCGCAGTTCTCTTCGGGGTAGTCTTCGCCGAAGTAGTTGAGTAGCAGTTGCCGGCGGCAGTTGGTCGATTCGGCGTAGGCTTGGGTCTCAAAGAGCAATTGGTTGCCTATTTCAATCTCGGCTACCGGCTTGCCTTGCTGGAACTTGCGCAGACGCTCCAGGTCTTTCGGCGAGTAGAAACAGATACATTGTCCTTCGCCGCCGTCGCGTCCGGCGCGGCCTGTCTCCTGGTAATAGCCTTCAAGCGATTTCGGGATGTCGTAGTGTACTACGAAGCGCACATCCGGTTTGTCTATGCCCATGCCGAACGCGATCGTCGCTACAATCACTTGGCATTTCTCCATCAGGAATGCGTCTTGGTTTGCACTCCGTGTCGGAGCATCCATGCCGGCGTGGTAGGGCAGGGCGGAGATGTTGTTCACTTGCAGCGTTTTCGCCAGGTCTTCCACTTCTTTGCGCGCAAGGCAATACACGATGCCGCTCTTGCCTTCCATGCCTTTGATGTATCTCACCAGGTCTTTATCCACGTTTTCTGTCTTCTGACGCACTTCGTAATACAGATTCGGACGGTTGAAACTGCTCTTGAACACCGTCGCCTCCATCATGTCCAGGTTTTTCTGGATGTCGTGCTGCACTTTCGGCGTCGCCGTAGCGGTCAGGGTGATAATCGGCGCTTTGCCGATACGCAGAATCATTTCGCGTATCTGACGGTATTCCGGACGGAAATCATGACCCCATTCCGAGATACAATGGGCTTCATCCACGGCGTAGAACGAGATCTTCACGCCTTTCAGAAAATCCACGTTTTCTGTCTTCTGCAGCGATTCAGGAGCCAGATACAGCAGTTTCGTCTTGCCGGATACCACGTCTTCTTTCACGGCAGCTATTTCCGGCCGTGATAGCGACGAGTTGATGAAATGAGCCACGCCGTCTTCTTCCGAGTAGTTGCGCATGGCATCCACTTGGTTTTTCATCAGCGCTATCAGGGGCGAGATCACGATCGCCACGCCGTCCATCAGCAGCGACGGCAACTGGTAGCAAAGGCTTTTTCCTCCGCCTGTAGGCATCAGCACGAAAGTGTCGTTGCCGTCCATCAGATTGTTGATAATCGCTTCCTGGTTGCCCTTGAAACTGTCAAACCCGAAATTCGTCTGAAGCGCCTTAATCAATTCTTCATGTGTAATCTTCATATAGATTGTTTAACTATTTTTCGTCTTAACAAAACCCTAAAACTTATTTATAGTTGATAGGGTAAACATGGATGTGCATAGAACAAAATGTGTCGTATTTGTCTAATGATAGTGAGATCATATAACTTCCTTTGCGTGCCTTGTATTTTTTTCTTGTATAGGTGGACTCTGTTCTTTCTTCAACATTAAATCCCTCATTTCTTAAGTCGGACAGGATGGTATTTAACAATTCCCTTGGAGAAGAATCAGAATTTGTAGTCATGGAATACATCCAACTACTAAGCTCGGACTCTTTGTTGCAAGTAAACACCCCGCTCCATTTATAGCCGCCAAATGTGATGGTTCCATCATCTTTGCTTATATGTATTTTATAGATAGGATCGGTTTGTTCTACTTTTATCTCATGTTTATAATTGTTCCGCATAAGATTGACAGCCTTGTTAAACTGATATGTTTCTAATATTCCATCACCGTTTTTGGGCATAAAAGTGAGTCCGAGAGGATAATATATCATTTGAGATAACGGCATAGAGAAAATCTCGTCTATTGTTGGAATAAACTCTAACATAATACCGGAATATGCTTTCGGCTTTTCGATTTTAATGTCACTATTATAGCCTAATATATTTTTCTGCATTTCATCTATGGTGTTTTTGTCAAGCTTGAAAGGAAGATTGTAACGGTTCTCTATGGGGATAAGAGGATGTTTTTGGTAGGATCTGATAAGACGTTGAGCCTCTTTTAAGTCTGTAAAAGAAGAGGCTTTTTCTGGATTAAATACTTTACCGAAGCATCTCATGTCAGAAAGAACGCAAGCAAGCATGAACTCGCATCTTGGGCTGAAAGGTGCAGCGGACTTTAGAAGCGGAATGACTTCGATGGCTAAATTATCGTTTAAACTTGTTATATCTTCTGGACTTTCATAATATATTGCATAAACAAAAAATAACTTATGAAAGCAAAATTCTTCAATAGCTTCAAGATATCCGGATTTTGCAAGTTGCTCCTCATACCTAAATAAATCGTCGGCGTACTCGGCAGGTAAATTCTTTTTAATTTCAATGCTGATAGGTTTGGTCAGATTGTTGATTTTTTTTATTTTCTCATCGGCTTTTTCCAGTCCGCGACTTTTTGCCAATTCATAATAAGCAAGTGCTTTGGCTATTCTCGGATTTTCTCCTCCCTCATAAAATGCACCCATCATGTAAGCCGCGTTAGCACTTCCTTGGTCAGATGCGTATTCCCACCACGCAAACGCAGTAGCTTTTGCCAATACATTATTTTTATCTATCTGGTATAAGTTCAAGGCCAAATTCTCCATTGCGTTCACATCTCCCTGCCTTGCAGATTTTTCCAATGCCCGCAATGTCTCAATTTGGTTACTCGTCTGTGCATTCAGTAGCAAAATAGAGAATGCACATATAAGAGCAGTAATGTATAATTTGGCTTTCACAATGACTTTTTATGCGTAATTAACTATTATTTATTCGTAATTAACGGTCAATAACAGATCGTTAATCCTAAATTAGCGTGCAAAGATACAACAAATATTGCATATATGCAAATTTTTTCTGTTTTTTTTTGAAATAATTTTTTCCACGCCTCAAAATTTATGCTTTTCCGCCTCCTGAACCGCTCCGCTCTATTTCTCATTTTCCATTTTCCATTTTCCATTTTCCATT
>JAFPJV010000103.1 GCA_017425065.1 Paludibacteraceae bacterium | reverse complement strand
TTTTGTGTAATTTTGCAGCCTGAAACAAAATACCTATTTCTATGTATCGAATAATCGTCCGTTTAATCGATACACAAGGGACAATTATTAACCCGATCCGCCATATATAGGCGGATGCAAATTTGCCCAAAAAAAACTGCTTATGCGAGCATAGACTACTTTTTTTTGCTCAAAATCTTGCACATTCCAAATATTTGTAGTAAATTCGGACGCCGCCTTGCTTTGCCAATATGGAGTTCTATGTGTACGGAGAGAGGGTCTCCGTACACTCGCGCGGCGCACTTACTCCTTGAAATGTCCACTGGACATTCCGCGGTGCGCCTCTAACGCTTCACCCACCGAAATTACGTTCTTATCTCGCCTACAAGGCTCGAACGATTATTACGCACATTCGAGCGAATAACAAGGCTTTCCCGCTAAAACCTCAAATAAATTTGATTTTTATCGGCAAATCCTTGCACATTCCAAATATTTGTAGTAAATTTGCAGCCGAAAACGAAAACTAATCTCCCCTTCTCCCCCTTTAAGAGGGGGGTTGGAGGGTGTCTTAAAACCCATAAACGTATGAAAAAATTTATCTCCTGTGCCCACGAGGCAACGAAAAAGACCCTTCTCTTGCTGTGTGCAGCAAGCCTGTCGATCGCCATCCAGGCGGAAGTGCTCGGAACCGAACGTTTTGACCAGCGCGCAACAGGCGATCTGAAAGCCGGCGACTACAGCCTCTTCCAGAACGACGGCAACTGGTACAACTCCCTGGGTAGCACCTTTATCCAGGTGGCTGAGCAGCAGTTAAGCTACGAGGGCTATTGCAGTTCCGCTACCGGCAAGTGTGCGCAATTCAGCGGCAACCACGGCAAAGACTACCGCATCCTGGACAAGTTCGCTACCAGCGGCAGAGTGTATATGTCGTTTCTGCTGCGCGTCAACACGCTGAAGACGACGAGCGGTGCCAAAGGCAACAACAACCTGATAGCCGCCCTCTGGACGGACGTGAACAGCACTGCCGCCGGCGCACTCTACAACCAGGTGAAGATCATGACCGTGGATGAGACGCATTTCCAGCTCGGCATTGCCAAACGGACAGAGACGGCTCAGTTTGCCGAAGCGCAACTGGAAACCGGCAAGACCTATCTCGTTGTCAGCGAGTACGTCTATAAGGACGACGTGGACAGCGTCTATCTCTACATCAACCCATCGCTGGACAACAAAGTGCCTGCGCAGGCAGCAAAAGTGAGCCTGACAAGCGCGCAGACCGATGCCATCGGTTTCTACGGCATGTCGCTCGCCACGAACGGCAACACGCCTTCGGACATGCTCATCGACGAGATACGCGTAGCCAACTACTGGAACAACCTCTTCGGCGAGTCCGGTGACGATCCCACGCCGCAAGACGAGCCGGAGATAAGTGCCGACAAGCAGATCGTTCTGGGCGAAGCCGACGGCCACACCTATAGCGACAAGGAGTACACGCGCACGCTCAGCGTGACGGGCGCGCACCTGAATACCTCTATTAAGTTGACTCACTCCAACGAGGCCGTCCAGCTGAGCATCAACGAGCTGCCCAAGACGGGCGGCAGCTACACCGTCACGCTCAGCCATCCGGAGAAAGCCGGTGCGCAGAGCGACACCGTGACGTTCACGAGCGGCGTGACTGTTGCCAAGACGGTCATCCTGTGGGACAACGTGCTCGTCAAGCCCGAAGGAGGCACCAACCTGCTGCAAAACAGCAGTTTCGAGGAATACACCGTATCCACCAACCCCTTCTTCCTTGGCCAGGCTGATTTCAGCGAATGGGCTTGGAGTGCATCGGGCATCACGGCTGACGAGTCGGACAAACTGGACGGCGACGTGTCGATGCACGTGCAGCCTACCCTTGCCAACGGTGCGCTCGACCAGCAAGTGATCATCGGTGAGGAATACGCCGCCGGCGACTTGTTCGACCTCAAGATCAACTACAAAGCCAAGAACCTGAACAACGGCGTGCTCAAGCTCGACTGCTACTGGGAACCTACCAGCGGAGGCGATGCGGAGAAGCTCAAACAGCATGATGCCGACAAGCTGCAGGTCGTTCTGGCAGAGGAAGCCAGCGGCGAATGGACAGAACTGGCTGTGACCACCTCCAAGCCCGTCGGCGCACGCTATCTGCGTGTACGACTGATTGTTACGGCGAAGAACGCCGACGTGCTGTTCGACCATTTCAGCCTCGTCCAGAACGGTCATACCGATCCCGGGAATCCGGACATCCCGGGTCCCGGCGAAGGCGAAGAACAGGCATCCGACACATGGACGCAGGAGTTTGTATGGGACGATTCCGAGCCGCTGAAACTGATGATCGAAGGCTTCGACAAGATAGGCCACAACAAGCCGTTTGCATCGAAAGGATGGCAGAACGTGGCAGCCGCCGACGCCCGTCCGTGGTGGGGATTCGACGCAGCGAAGACCCAGATCCTGGAAGGTGACGGCAAGTTCGTGAAAGCCACGGCTTATCAGTTCGGACAAGAGAGCACCGGCAACTGGGAGATGTGGCTCGTGACGCCCGCATTGGACTTCAAGAATGCCGCCAGCAAGCTGTTCACTTTCAAGGTGATGGGTCAGTACTTGGCGGACGAAGACAACGCAGCCGTATTTGAGGTATATTATATCGACGCCTCCAATCCCTCCAACGTGTTCATTCAGGATCTGACGGATGCCTTTGCTATTCCCGCCACAAGCGACGAGAACGAGACATGGCGTACGTTCTTCCTGGATCTGGCACCCTATGGCGACAATATCGCCGATGTCTTCCGCATGGCGTTCCGCTATGCCGGTCCGAACGGAAACGAAGGCGCAGTCACTTACTACGTGGACGATGTCAGCTGGGGAAGAGCCGATCTGCCGACCATCAGCGCCGATGTGACCAGCATTGCGGAGACAGCCGTGCTCAACGAAGTGACGATCGTCGGCCAGATCATGGTGACGGGTCACAACCTGACAAGTCCCATCAACGTCAGCATCAAGGGTGCGAACTACAACAAGTTCAAGATCTCCAGCGAGACCCTGCCTGCCGAGGGCGGAGCGCTTGCCGTTGGTTTCCAGAGCGACTTAGAGGGTGTGCACGAGGCATATCTGGAGTTGTCGTCAGCCGAAGCCGCTACGGTATTCATTCCGATGTCCGTGCTCTGCAAAGCGCCGGACGGCATAGAGAACGTACAAAGTGACCGGAGTGGTTCCGGAGCCGATAATTGTACAAAGGTGCTGCACGAAGGACAGCTCTATATCCTCCACAACGGGACATGGCATAACGCCCAAGGACAGAGAATCACAGACAAATAAGGGTTCCTACCCTCTCATACAAAAAATCTCGCCCAGCGAACTGAGCGAGATTTTTTATTACACGGGCAGCCGTTGCTACGCCACGATCAGTTTGCGTGTTATCCAGCGGCCGTTGAAGTAGGTCTTGAAGAAATAGACGCCTGTTGAGAGGTCGCCCGTCTGAACCTGCAGCGTGACGGCGGGCAGCTTGCTCCACGACTTAACCGTCTTGCCCGTCATATCTACCAGATAGAGCATTTCTACCGGCTGGAGAATGACGGCGCGGCACACATCGTGACATGGATTCGGCATGATGCGAAGCACCTCGTCTGCGTTGACAACGGGAGCCGACGGGTCGTTGGCCTGATCAGTCGGATTCGGCAGGAAGCGCTCTATCTCCTTCTCGTCGAGCGACTCGGCGACATCGCATGCCGGCATCGAGCAGAACTCGACGATTGTACGCACGAGCATGTCGTTCAGGTGCTCCACTTTCAGGGTGTCGGTCGTCGGTTTCAGGTGCGTGTTGCCTATGCCTGAGTCGTCGGTCAGAAAGAACGACGTACCGTTGGTCGCCAGCGCCAGTTCACGCATCAGCAGCTCGCCGGCATTGTCCAGTCCGCTGCAAACGACCGGCACGATACGCACACCCATCGCGGCAGCGTTGCGGACTTGCTCGTGGAGCATGGCTATCGTGGCGGAGTCGTCGTGACACGGCGCATCCAGTACAAGGAAGATAATACGCGTACGCGCCTCGTCGTCCCATCCTGCCACATTCAGCGCAGCTTTGAGTGCCTCGGGAACAGCTTCCTCGAAATCGCCGCCGCCACCGGCATACTGCTTGTCGATGAACACCTGCGTCTCGTTGATATCGTTCGTCAGGCGCGAGATACGCGTCAGGTAGCTGTCGGAATAGTCGCGATAAACCAGTGCGCCGGTGCGGATAGAGAGTCCTTCCACGGCGCCCTGCGAACGCGCAATGACGTCTTTCATCTCCGCCTGCATATAGCGCAACTCATCGCCCATGGAGCCTGTCGCATCCACCACGAAGAAGACGTCGGCTTTCGTCTCTGCACCGCATGCGTCGCCCAGGCGGATGAGGTTGAGTCCCTCGCCGAACGGACGTGCCGCCACGCGGATGCCGTCAGCCTCGATGAAGAGTGCACCTTGGGCAGGTTTGCCCGTCAGGCCGTTCCATAGTTCGGCTTTGCCGGTGTTGTCGGTGCGAGCCGAGAAGAGCGTATTGCCCTGGCCGTCGAGCAGCGAGACGAAGCGGTTTGCCAAGGGATAGCCCGCCTCATTGACCACTTGCGCCACATAGCGGCTGTCCAGATGCAGTCCCCATTGCTCTACGAAGCGGCTGTGCGAACCCAGGATGATGCTGTCCCACAATGCCCACTTGGCAAAGTCGTTCACTTCGCCTGCCGTCAGTTTGCCTGCAGAAGGAGCGTTGGCCGCAGCAACGGCGGAATGCAACTCAGCGGAAGGCAGATCAATCAATGGCTCGCGCTCCGCATACACATCGGTCGCGACGAGTGCGCCGGAGGGAGCCGGTTCGGATTCCAGCATATAGACTTCTTCCGTGGCAGGCCGTTTGAGGTATTTGCTATCAAGAGATCTGCCTAACTCGGCAGGACGACGACCATGATCACGGCTGCCACGGTCGGCATTCGAACGAGCCGAACTCTTCTTCGGCACGAGACGGATGAGCAGTTCCTCCGTCTTGGCGGCAAGCACCTGGTTCTGTGTCTCATAGCCGCTCCGTTCGATCTTCACTTTCTGGGAAGCTTTCAGGGGCATTTTCACCCGTCCGTCCACTCCCGTGACGTAGGTCTTCTTGGTGCTTAGATTCGTGATCTTCACCTCCGGCAGCAGGGAGTTGGCGGAGTCCATGACGATACATACCACACTGTCAGGCACGGCAGCCTGCGCAGCACAAAGCAGGCCTACGGCCATGCTGAGCAAGAGAAAAAAGCGTTTCATATCTTATCCGTTTTTTGGTTAATGAATCATCGTTGCACGGGCTTGACGCCCTAAATAACTCTCAACAAAAATCGCGCCAAAAGCAAAAATTTCCATTTTCCATTTTCAATTTTCCTTTTTTTCTTGCACATTTCAGAAAAAAGCATTATCTTTGCACCTTGAAAGCAAAACAACTCACTAAAAAAACACAAAAACAATGAAAACGATCTATTCCTTTGCGGCCAAGAAGAGGTTGCTTCTATCGCTGCTGCTCGCAGCATGTACGCTAACGGTGTTTGCCACGGAAGGCGCACTCAAAGGCCGTTTCACGGTCAACAAATATGGCTTGCAAGTGCATTTCTCGCAAGGCAACTTGCAGTATCAGGCGGCTCCCACGCCTACCTGGCGCTTTGCCGAGCACCAGTACGACTTTGTGGGTAACGATACCCAAGGCAACGTGTATGATGAAAACGACGTGAAGTGCAACAACGCCCTCATCGCCGACGACTATACCGGCTGGATCGACCTCTTCGGATGGGGCACAGGAGCTAACCCGACACTGACAGATCAGTCAACTTCTCCCTATGAGGTCTTTGTGGATTGGGGCACCAATCCGATTTCCAACGGCGGCAATGAACCTAACTTGTGGCGTTCGCTGCACTATACAGAATGGGCGTACATCTTCTTCCACCGCCCCGATGCGCATACGCTGTTTGCTTTTGGTAGCGTGGACGGCTTCAAGGGCATCATCGTCCTGCCCGACGACTGGACGCTGCCCGAAGGCGCTTCGTTCACGGCCAGCACGACTGTCGGCATGACATTCAACGGTTCCGATTTTGTGGACACCAAGTCAAACGACCACTTCCTGGACAACACCTATTCCCTCGAGCAATGGCAGACGATGGAAGATAATGGCGCGGTGTTCCTGCCTCTTGCCGGAGAACGTGACGGGACACAGGTTGGGATGTCTCTGCTGTCCTATTGGGCTTCCGGTCTCCAGAGCGGCTGGGGAAGCAACGTGACTATCTGTAGCGATGGCACATGCTTCGTACCCGTAAACACTTTATGGAGAAACTACGGTCTGAGTATCCGCCTCGCCGAAGAGGTGATACCGGAAGTAGGCCATACGTTTACGGTGGTTTATGGAGAGAACACCCTGCAACTCAAGGTAACGAAAGGTGCGCCTGACTTCGAGGTCGCGGTGTGTGCAAGCGGCCATACGATCATAGAGGGTTCCGACCTGCTCATTCCCGACGAAGTGGTATATTGCGGCAAGGCATGGACGATACGCTCGATAGAAGGCAATCCGCAGTTCCCGGGAGCAAAGACCATTACGCTGCCGAGTACGCTGAACCAGGAAGTCAACTGGGGAGGTGAACTGAGCGACCTCTCGTCGCTGGAGGCCTTTATCGTGCCCATGGAGAATCCGATCTATTCCGAGGCGTATGGCGTGCTCTACTCCAAGGACAAGACGAAACTCATACGTTGCCCGGCGAAGAGGCAGTTCCCATCCGGCAGATTCCCGAGCGGGCTGAAGCAGCTGGGTTCCAATTACGGCGCTGCTTTCTACGGCTGCCAGGGCATCAGCGACCTCGTCATTCCGAAAACCGTGACCGATCTCGGGCATGCTACGTTCCGCAAATCAAGCCTCAAGAGCATCTATATCCCGCGTTCCGTTACAGTGATTCACAACTCGACGTTTGAGGACTGCTCGCAATTGGAGAAGGTAGATTTCGAGGACGCCACTGCGGTGACTGTTGCCGGCTGGGATGCCTTCAACAACAGCAAGATCATGACCGATCAGCCGGAAGGCGTACGCGTGATAGACAGTATAGCCATCCGGTTCAAAGGCCTTGTGCCCGACTCGCTCGTCATTCCGGAAGGAGTGGTCAACATCGCATACGACTTCTACGGTTCTTCGCGCCAAGGCGCCGAGAACCTCAAGGCCATCGTGCTGCCTTCCACGCTGAAGATCAGCAACGAAGAGCCGTTCTCTGCCTCCGAGACGGAAAAGTTCCAGAACCTGAGCACCATTATCTGCAAGGCGGCGGAAGCTCCTTCTATCAGTGGCGACAGGTTCCGTCTGTACTCCGAACAACCCGTCCGGCTCGTTGTGCCCTGCGGCAAAGCAGACGAGTATATGGCTGCCAGCAAATTCATTGATCCGTTCTCCATCGTTGAAGACGGCTTTGTCTTCGATGTGGCATTGACGCAGACGGAAGGCGGCGTGATCAGCTTCCGTCGGACGGAAGAGTGCTCCGGCATCGAACTGACAGCCACGCCGGCAGAGGGATACCGGTTTGTGAAGTGGAGCGACGAGAACACCGATGCCGTGCGTACCTTGCTGGTCGAGGGCGACGTAGCCTTCTCCGCCGTGTTTGAGAGCACCGAAGGCGTTGACCAAACGACCAACGTCCAACGACTAACGACCGATAAGGTGCTGCGCAACGGAAATCTTTACATCCGCCGCAACGGCCGCACCTACACCGCCACCGGCGCTGAAATGAAGTAAAGACACCCACCGCCCCCCTCTCAAGGGGGGAGGCCGGAGTGGCTCCGGAACCGGATAATAAATGCCTGTCGGATTTCCGGCAGGCATTTATAAATTGTGCAAATATTTATTCGTATTTTTGTACTAATGGCGGCTGTTCCACCACTTTACTATGAGGGCGCCCCAGAGCGTGAGAACTCCTACGACGACTGTGGCGATGTTGCGCATGGCATTGCCTCCTATCGAGCCGCCGCGAGACACCAGAATCAACGCCCAGACCACCAAACCCGTCGCCAAGATCGTTACCAACGCCAACACCCATCCCGACATGTCACGCCGTCCGCCGTCGTATTTCTTGCCGGGCGTTTTGCGGCGCAGCAGACGCCATGTCTTATGACGCTGTATCAGTTGCGAAGGGCTGTCGGCTCGATGGAGCAAGTCGTCGGTCGAGGTGTTGTTCTGCGCGTGCTGACGCATGACTGCTTCGCGTTTCGCCGCATTGCTCTCCTCACGCATCCTGCCGGTCTCTTCGGATTCGGGCATGACCAACTCCATCAGCTGTAGCGGAAACGGCTTGTTCACAGCAGGAACACCCTCGCGGTACATCTGGTCGTAATAGAACGGACGCGGCCGTATTATCTCGTGGTCAATGACGAGTCGCCAGAAACCGATCTCGTCTTCGAAGACCATGTTCATCGGGGGTTTGTCGGCGAACTCCTGGATATTCACGACCTGCGTGTCCGGCTTTGTCTCCAAGGCTTCGCCGGGACGCAGGTTCACCACGAGAACAGCATCCTCCCGTTCTCTTCGTCCGTAGAAATTGATGCGGCCGTCCTTGGTCACGCGAACACTGTCCTCCAGCGCATAATAGCCCAAGTCCTCGACGGTCAGCAGGCGATCACGCTCGTTGAAGATGCTGATTTGCCATACAGGCCGGTCGTACCCCCATATATCGCGTTTTCGGAGCCACAGGCTATACACCGAATCGGGGATACGGACTATTTTCTGCGGCGGTTCCTTGGCCATGGCGTCCTCCGAGGCGATGTAACACGAAGTGGAATAACGTGCCCCGTCTCCACGGCCGAACTCATGATAATAGATGATCCAGCGACATTTCTCATTGTCCCACTTGGCTATCTCGCGCTCGCGCAGGGTATAGGAGCGGAACTGGAAATGCAGCAAGTCCAGCAGATAGACGCGCTGCAGGTCGTTGGTCGAGAAAAACAGGATATCCCTGTCGGCAGACCAGTCCAGCAAATCGTGCGGACGCAACTCGCCGAATTCTTCCAGGGGGTGAAAGAATTGGCACAGCAACTGGTTCATCACGTTGAACGTGAACTCGTTGGCTTCTTTGTCCCGGAAAAGACAAAACGTATATTTACCGCTCGGAGACTTCTTGCTACCGTAGGTTGAAAATCGTTCAGGAGGCATACTGTATTCTGTTTTATCGTCTGGTTTTGCGTTTTTGTTCTTCGATAAATTCCACGAAGCCTGCCGGACAGAGGTCTTTGCGCAGGCAGTAGCCGGCATTCTGCTTGTACATCAGATAGACATCCTTATCGGTCAGGATGATCTCATTCAGGTCGCTGTAGCGGTGAATACTCTTGCCGGCCGTGCAGTCAACTTCGAACTCGGTGCTTCCGAACTGCATATCCCACTCCATGCCCAAGCTGTTGACCCGGAAAGCCGTGATGGCCTGTTGATCAACCACACGACGGAATTGCCAGGATGCGAAGACGAACAGGGCGATGCCGATAATGTACTGCCAGTAGGACGGGATCGTGTCGAACAAGCGGTAATAATGCATCACGGACAGCGTGACCGTCACCGCAATGACCCCGGTAAGCAACATATTGAAATACGTTATCTTGTTGCGCCATGTCAGTTTGCGGTTGTAGCGCACGAAGTCTTCTTCGGTCAGGGTTATTTTGAAATGAAATTTGGGCTTCTCTTCCATACGTATAGTAAGTTTTTTTTATAATCGGAAATACCAACTGATGTCCGACCCAGATGTCATGACCCAATAGTTGTAATTGCTCACACTATAACCGAGGTACGAACTACGGGAGTTGTAGGACAGGTGCCTTTGGACGTGGTTTACCGGATCAATGATATAATAGCCTCCGTTGTCGCGATAGACGGAAAAGACCTGGCTGTAAGTCACCACATTGCCATATCCCTGACCGATCCCAAAGGCGGAGAAAGAGCCAACCAGTGTGCCGTTGTTGCTGTTGCCCGAAGTAGTCGTTGGGGTGGTGGTGGTAGGATAAGTTCCTCCGTACGTGGCTCCAGCCTGGGCATTCTTTGTAGCGATTTCCACCTGTTTGCCTATATCGTGAAAAGGATCGCCGGTTGTCGTACTCCGTTGTGCGACTTGACGATATACGGCATAGTTGGTACCGACATGGAAAAACATCCGTTGACGATCCGAGGAGAAGAGAAAACTGCAGTATTCGGTTTTGCTCTGAGGAAATCCATATCCGGTTGATATCCAGTAGGACAAATCAATCTTGTAGCATCGCAATCCATCACCGAAATTTGGAATAGCATAGTTCCCGTCCTGAAGGACACCTTTGTTTGACGACGAAAAATTCGAAGGGCCGTACATGCTTACCTGCATCGGGACCCAGCAAGATACCAATCTCTCGCCATTATTCACGGTAAAGATAAACTCCTTCCCGCCGTTCTGAAATTTCAACGAGTATTCGGACGAAAGCAACGAACTGCGATTCATGGAAATTCGATGCCCATTCTGGTCAACCATATACTCATACTGATAATTATACACTTGCGCATGAGCGGCAATGCTGAGCATGAGGGCCACGAAGGCCAAGAAGATTGATTTTTTCATTGTTTTGTATTAATTTAAGATTTCAGGGTGCAAAAGTACAAAAAATATTCCATATCTGCAAATTTTTGTTTACTTTTTCTGCGTATATGCCCAAAAAGTCGCATGTATCGGAACTGTTATCGGAGCAGACTCCAGCAACTAAATCCGTATTTTCGGATCCGGAGTATGCCGAACAGGACAGGCACACTCAGTGCGAAGCCTGCGGCGTGCAGGTAGGTACCGTTGACGAGTGCGACGATGCTGTATGCCGCAGCACCGGCCGCAAAGAGCCAGAATCCCCATTTCTGCCACATCAGTAGCGCCACGGATCCCACCATCATGACCAGTCCCAGACTGCCCAACAACTCGTGACCCGTCTCGAAGTTCATGATCGACGTGACCGGATAAGCCGCGGACATAAGCAACAGCCAAAGGACTACAAACCAGTGTCTTGGCGGCTCAGGCTCGGGTTGACTGATGGATGGGTTTACGGGTTGATGGTCTGGCAAGTTTACGGGGTTATCGGCCGGACGGACAAACGAAGCAATGGTATGATCGGATTCATCCTGTCCCATTGGCTTGGTCGCCTTGGGCGGTCTGCCGACCCATGCTCCGCAATGCTCGCAGAACACGCCGGAGTAAGTCACTTCATTGCCACAGGTTGCACATTTCATAGCGGTCTGTTTATCGGCTGGTTTTTAATAACGGGGCACATCGGCACATGTTGTGTGATGGTTCGTTTCGGGATCCGCTTGAACACCAGCGTTGCATACTCACTCGGAAAAACCAATTGTTTTCGGTTTTTTGACAGCCAGATGGTAGCGGTACTATCCAATATCATAGGTTCCAAATCGGGGATACAGGTGACGCTATGTCTATTCACCAGATAACAATCATACTCCCCCTTGATCTTCCCATCGTCGATGTATTCGGTTGACTGATAGCGTCCTACGTTATCTGAGCTGAAAGTAGTCCGGACAGTACCGTCATCCGAGCCGTGCAGCCAGCCTCCGGGAAGGGTTCTGCCATCGGGCAGACAGAAGAAGAAATCTCTATTCCACACACTCAGGCTATACTCCCTCGAATAGGCGGGATATTGATTCACTTCGGTTGTTCCGTCTCGCGTGATGGTATAATCGTAGGTATAATGATACAGTTGCTCATGTGCGGCAACGCCATGCGTGAGGACGATGAAGACCAAAAAAAAGATGTTTTTTTTCATTGCTGCAATATTCGATTAAGTTGTACGCCTTGTACGCCATTCGGATTTCCGGCTGCAAAGGTACAGAAAAAATCGCACATGTGCAAGATTTTTTGAAAAAAAATAATCGTGCCCTTGTGGCTAAGACGTTTATGTGCGATTTTTTTGTCGAAAGTCAAAAGTAATCCCGATAAACATACGAGATAATCTCGATAAAGTCTCGATCACTGGGAATCAAGGCATTTACCTGCTATTTAGCGGCCATTTAGCCGTCATTTACGATACCACTTCGTTACCACTACGTACCGTCATAGCAGTATCATTATCGGCTTTTGACTTTTCGACTTTTGACTCTTACTACAAATTTGTAGTAACTTCTTAGCCCTACGGGCACGATTATTGCGGAACAATTTTCGGCACGCCCGCTATAATATGTAGTATCTTCGAGGGCACCGACACGCTACGCGTCCCACCTCGAAGCTACGTTCGCACTATCGTGCAAACAACAAATTTTTGGGACAAAAAAAACAAAATTATGCAAGCATCTTTGATTTTTTGTCCCAAAAATTTGCATATTTGAATAATTTGTAGTACCTTTGCAGCCGCATTTGAAAAACGAGAGAAAAATGCCGCTTATGGTTCGCCAAGATGTTCCGTTTTGGCGATTAAAAGGGAAGGTTGTGAAAATCAACCGCTGTCCCGCAGCCGTAAGTCTCAACACCAAGTTCCAATTCTGAAAGGGTCACTGTCGGAAGACGGGAAGGCCGGAACGCGGGAGACAAGCCGGAAGACCTGCCATAAACGCAAGGCTTTACACCTTGGCGCGGATACCAAGGAAGGCAAAATGAGAACATTTTTTAGTACGACACAGAGCTGTTATGCGCACGCATGTTCTTTAGAAACTGCGTACGCGCGCGATGTCCGGCAATCCGGGCAGGCAACCCATTTACCATTTATCCATTTATTTGGTAAAATAATTAACTTATTTAATTTCAAAATTCAAAAAAAATTATGAGAAAGATTTTTACATCTTTGTGTGCACTGCTGATGGCAGGCACAATGGCAGTCTCGGCGCAGGATTACACGCTGCGCACGCTGACGTTCGAAGACAGCGACCTCGGAGCAAGTTTTGCAGCAGAGAAGACCGGAGAGGGTGCGTTCTCGGCATCGGCTTGGTCAGATTTGATTGACGCTCCGCAGTACGGCGGATTTTTGTACACGGGTTCGAGTTTGTCGTGGTACGACGGCGGCAACACGGAGTTGTTCCAAACATTCGGTCTTCCTTACTGGAGCGGCGGTCATGCGATAAGCAACTACGCCTGCAACGACCTGACGACCTACGGCAACTACGACATGCAGTTGACCGTCTATAAGTCGGACGAAGACTTGCTGGTACAGACCGGCGGCGGACACAACGGTTCCGACAACTTCGCAGTTCATTTCGGCTACAACGCCGCTTCGTATTCGTATGGCGTGGACAGCCGTCAGGATATCGTGTTTGCAGACGGTGTGGAACGCGTGATTGACCACATGTATGTCAATAACACGACATACTTCCTCAACCAGTACCTGACCGGCGGCGGCTTCAATCCGGCAGCCACATCAGAATCTTGGTGCCGCATCATCGCGACGGGTTATGATGCGTCCAACGAGGAGACCGGCACGATTTATTTCTACCTGTGCCAAGGCAACGTGCTGGGCAATGGCGTGATAGACGATTGGACAGAATGGAATTTGAGCGGATTAGGAGCCGTAGCAAGCGTGAAATTTGACATGGATGCCAGCGCTGATATGATTGGAATATACGGACTGAATTGTCCCGCCTACTTTGCCTATGACGACGTAGCTGTTCGCTTCCCGGCTTCTGCACCGGCAGAGACAAGCTATACCCGCAGCGGTCTGACCGCAGGCAACTTCGGTACGATTTGTCTGGCATACAACGTCAACGAGGGTGACTATAGCGGTGCTACATTCTACAAAGTGGTTGCACGCAACGACGAATACGTCACCTTGGAAGAGGTGCTTTCGCTGAACGCCGGTGAGGCGTATATCTTCCAGGCTACCGCCAGTGAACTCACTTGCATCTATTCGGGCGACGGCGTAAATACTCCGGTTGCTGCCAGTGCAAGCAACGTGCTGCAGGGTGTATTTGAAGATGGAACAAGTATTCCTACCGGCATGTGGTTCCTGCACGACAATCTGTTGTGGTGCTCCACTGGCGAGCAGACCGTCAACGCTAACCGCGCATATCTGACCGACCTGGATCCTGCAGACGCAGCTCCTGTTCCCGGTCGTCGCCGCATCAACATGCCGATGCAGCCGCAGACTCCGACAGGCGTTGAGAAGGTACAAAGTGACAAGGTACAAAGTACAAAGGTGCTCATTAACGGACAGCTCCACATCATGCGTGAGGGCAAGACTTACACCGCCACCGGCATAGAAGTGAAATGATTCAACGATTCAAAATTCTAAAAAATTGACAGTTATGAAAACGTATATAACCCCCAATGTGGGAATTAACGAATTGGGTCTGACGCAGGTACTGTGTGCTTCGCCAGCTCCCGCTCCCGTACCGGGAGTAACCATCAACTTCACATCAGAGACTCCGGGATCCGCGATCACGGCAGACTGATTCTGACGGGTACTATTTGCAGGTGGTTTTAGATAATGCGCCATAGAGGCAACACATTATTCTATACACTGTTGTTTGTGTGTGCGTACGCAGGCCATGCGTACGCGCACGACGTCGTTACGCCCGAAGTAGCGGACACGAGCGACATCCGTCAGAGGGAGATGGAGGAAGTGACCGTCACCGCCCGCCACAGGGAAGCCCCCGTGCTGCCTGTTCAGAAGCTCGGCGGCGAACGTCTGGAGGGACTGAGCACTCAGTCCGTTGCCGATGCAGCCCGCTATTTCTCAGGCGTTCAGATAAAAGACTTCGGCGGTGTAGGCGGCTTGAAGACCGTCGATGTGCGTTCGCTGGGATCGAACCATCTGGGCGTTTTCTATGACGGCATCGAGATAGGCAATGCGCAGAACGGCACAGTGGATATGGGCAAGTTCTCGCTGGACAACATCGAAGAGATCTCGCTCTACAACGGCCAGAAATCGGAGATCTTCCAGTCCGCCCAAGACTTCGGCTCTGCCGGTACACTGTATATGAAGACGCGTCGTCCGCGGTTTGAGAAAGGCAAGAACTACAACGTGCAGCTGTGCATGAAAGCCGGCACATTCGGGCTTGCTAACCCATCGATACTATATGAGCAGAAGCTGAGCGACAACGTGCATCTTTCGGCGAGTGCGGAGTTCACGTATGCGCACGGTCGTTATCATTTCCGCAACCGCAAAGTGACGGCAGACGGGACGACGGCGTGGGACACCGTGGCTGTGCGTCAGAACGGCGACATCCGTGCATGGCGTGCCGAAGCGGGCTTCTTCGGCTATCTGCCGGGCGGCAAGTGGCACGTGAAGGGCTACTTCTACGACAGCGAGCGCGGCATACCGGGGGCGATAGTGAACAACGTATGGAAGAACAGCCAGCGGCAGTGGGACCGCAACGCCTTCGTACAGGGCAACTTCACCTACACGGCCGTGCGCGGCTACGACATGCAGATGAACGCCAAGTACAGCAACGACCGCATGCGCTATCTGAATCCTGACACGACGCTGATGTATATTGACAACACGTTCCTGCAACAGGAAATATATCTGAGTTTTTCCAACCGCGTAGCGCTGTCCGGCGACAATGCCATGATTTCTTCACTCCGGACAGCGCCCGTGTGTTGGGACTTGTCGGTCAGTGCGGACTGGAAATGGAACTACCTGAAGGGCGACATGGCGAACTTCGTCTATCCCGAGCGCAACACGGTGCTGGCGGCAGCCGCTACGCAGGTATATTGGAAATACCTGAAGATGCAGGCCTCGGTGCTGGGCACCTTCGTATTCGACAAGATACACCAGCCTACCCTCACGATGCCGACCGCCTCGAAGCAGAAGCCGCAGGTTACACCCGCCGTGTTCCTGAGCTACCAGCCCTACCTGAAAGAAGAACTGTATCTGCGTGCATTCTACAAGCATATCTTCCGCATGCCGACCTTCAACGACCTGTACTATACGGACATCGGCAACATTGCCCTGCAGCCGGAATATACGACGCAGTACGACGGCGGCATCCAGTACGACAAGCAGTTTGCGCAGGGCGCAGTGAGCAGCCTCAGCCTGCGTGCCGACGGCTATTTCAACCAGGTGAAGAACAAGATACTCGCCGTGCCGAAGGGCAACAGCCAGTACCGCTGGCAAATGATGAATCTGGGCTACGTGGAGATACGCGGTTGCGACGTGAACGCTTCGCTCACGTTCCGCACGCCGCACAAAGTGTATATCACGATAGCCGGCACTTACACCTACCAGAAGGCGCAGGATTTCAGCGACCCGAAGGAGCCGCTGACGTACGGCGGACAGATAGCCTATGTGCCCTGGCACAGCTGTACCGCCACGGCACACCTGAACTGGCGCGGGCTGCACGTGAACTACGCCTTCGTATATGTTGGCGAACGCTACGACAACTCGGCGAACATACCCGCCAACTACGAACAGCCGTGGTACACCCACGACATGAGTGTCTCCTACGAGATGCCTGTGGGCAAGACGCGGATGCAGTTTGCCGTGGAGATCAACAACATGCTCAACCAGCAATACGAAGTGATACGCAACTACCCTATGCCGGGAATCAACGGAAAAGGGATTGTCAAAGTTATACTTTGACAATTTGAAGATTTGAAGATTTGAAGATTGACAATGGACAAAGGACAATGGAAAATAATTAGTGTGGCATTGATTGCTATGGTGCTGGCGGGATGCCGGCACGACGAGCCTGTGCTGCCGAGCGAGACGGAACAGGTAGGCGAAGCCGACCAGACGGAGATTGCAGGCTTCTACCTGCTCAACGAAGGCAATATGGGTTCGAACAAAGCCACACTCGACTACTACGACTACTCCTCCGGCAACTATACGCGCAACATCTATGCGACAGCTAACCCGAACGTTGTCAAGGAGTTGGGCGACGTGGGCAACGACATGCAGCTATACGGCGAGCGCCTGTACGCCGTGATCAACTGCTCGAACAAGATAGAGGTCATGGATGCCCGCACCGCAAAGCGTATCGGACAGATAGACATCCCCAACTGCCGCTATATCTGTTTCAGCGGACAGTATGCCTACGTGACGTCGTACGCCGGACCCGTGTCGCTCGACCCGAGCAAAGCCCAGATAGGCTACGTGGCGCGCATAGATACCGCCACGCTGGAAATCACCGCCCAGTGTCTGGTCGGCTACCAGCCGGACGAGTTGGCCGTCGTTGGCGACAAGCTGTATGTCGCCAATTCCGGAGGATACATGGTGCCCAATTACGACCATACCGTTTCGGTCATTGACCTGAACACCTTCACCGAGATCGGCAAGATAGACGTTGCGCCCAACCTCCACCGCATCCGTGCAGACCGTTACGGACGCCTGTGGGTCAGTTCGCGCGGCGACTACTACGACATCCCGCCGAAGTTGTTCTGTATCGACCCGAAGGACGGCAGCGTGGTTAGCGAACTGGACGTAGCCGCCTCGGACATGGACATCGTCGGCGACTCGATATACACCTGTGCGACGGCATGGGACTATATCCACATGACGGATGCCGTTTCGTACAAGATAGTGGATATCAAACGGATGGAAGTAGTGAGCGACAACTTCATCACGGACGGCAACGACAGCCAGATAACCAAACCGTACGGCGTGAAAATCAATCCGCGCACACGGGAGATCTTCGTTACCGACGCCAAGAACTACGTCACGCCCGGAGACCTGTACTGCTTCTCGCCGGAAGGCGTGCTGAAATGGAAAGTCCGCACCGGCGACATACCGTCGTCTATTACCTTTATATACAAACAACAATGATGAGAAGACATTTTTACATCGCAGCCCTGCTGTGCACGGCGTTGAGCCTGCACGCACAACCCTCACCGTATATCAGCCGCGTATGGGAATACTGCCCTGCGCCCGGCCAGTTTATCAACACGATGCCGCAGTACGACGAAGGCGACAGCGCCGAAGACCTGCGCGCCAAAGCCGACGAGGCGATAGCGGACAACAACCGCGGCATGATTTGTCTCGGTGCCTGGGGCGGATATGTCGTATTCGGCTTCGACCACATGGTGGTCAACTCGCAGACGGAATACGACTTTATGATTATCGGCAACGCCATGTATGCCGCTCAGTCACATGATGAGAGTCGTCAGGGCGGTTCGTCGGAGCCCGGCATCGTCATGGTCAGCTACGACGCCAACGGCAACGGCAAGCCGGACGACGCATGGTACGAACTCGCCGGATCGGAATACTACAAGCCGGAGACCAAGCACCACTATAGCGTCACCTACTACCGCACCGAGACCTACGGCGACGTGAGTTGGCACGACAGCGAAGGCCAGACGGGCGTAGTGCCGGTCAATTCGTTCCACAAACAGAACTACTATCCCCTCTGGGCGGGCGACTCGCTGCGTTTCACCGGCTCGCGGATAGCCGACAATGCCATAAACGAAGGCACGGAGACGGCTCCTTATTTCGTCCTCTACTGCTACGACTTCGGGTATGCCGACAACCATCCGAACAACACCGACGCCAACAAGCTGTGCATCCGTTGGGCAGTGGATGAAGAAGGCAATCCGGTAGCGTTGCCCGGCATCCACTTCGTGAAAGTATATACCGCCCAGCAACAGGTAGCCGGATGGCTCGGCGAGACATCAACCGAGATAAGCGGAGCGGAAGACCTGCACCCCGACATGGAAACAACAGGCGTTGAATCAGTCGAAAGTCAAAAGTCGAAAGTCGAAAGCAGGAAACTCCTGCGTAACGGCACGATATATATCCTGCGCGGCGAAAACTGTTACGGTATTGACGGACAAATCGTGAAGTAATTCGGCGTCAAAACCAGTAAAAAACACAAAAAATCTCGCTTTCGGGCGGGATTTTTTTGTGTATATCAATTATTTTTTGTACTTTTGCGGAGCAAAACAAAAATGCACACTGCATATGATCACTTTTATCGTAGCGCTTGTAGTGCTTGTCGTGGGATTTTTCACCTACGGCAAACTCGTAGAACGGCTCTTTGGCGTTGAGCCGGAGCGCAAGACTCCTGCACTGACCAAGACCGACGGCGTGGACTTTGTGCCCATGGCGCCATGGCGTATCTTTCTGGTACAATTTCTGAACATCGCCGGTCTGGGGCCAATTTTCGGAGCTATCATGGGTATCTTCTACGGTCCGGCGGCTTTTCTGTGGATTGTATTCGGAACGATATTTGCCGGCGGCGTACACGACTACCTGAGCGGCATGCTCTCCATCCGCAAAGGCGGCGTATCGTTGCCGGACATCATTGGCGACGAGCTGGGACAGGGCGTGAAGGTGTTTATGCGCATCCTGTCGCTCGTGCTGCTTATCCTGCTGACAACGACCTTTCTGAGCGGACCTGCAACGCTGCTGCAAGGCTTAGCACCTCTTTCGACTTTCGACTTTGGGCTTTCGACTATTCCAATAGTTTGGGTGCTGATTATCTTCGGCTACTATGCGCTGGCGACCGTGCTGCCCGTGGACAAACTCATCGGGCGGTTCTACCCTATCTTCGGTGGCATGCTGCTGTTCATGGGCATCGGCATCATGATCGTCATGCTCGGCTGGCACAGCGCGGAGATGCCGGAAGTCATGGACGGGCTGCATAACCGTCAGACGAGCGACTTGCCGCTGTTCCCCATGATGTTCGTGAGCATTGCCTGCGGCGCCATCTCGGGTTTTCACGGCACGCAGAGTCCTATCATGGCGCGCTGTGTGACCAACGAACGGCAGGGACGCTGGATTTTCTACGGCGCGATGGTCGCCGAGGGCATCCTGGCACTCATATGGGCAGCGGCTGCTGGCACATTCTTTGCTGACCCGGAAAAGGGTCTGTACGGCATTGACGGCTTGCAGGCTTTTGCGGCAGATCATCCGGGCGAGAACATCGCGGCACTGGTGATCGACAAAGTGAGTCGTTCGTGGCTTGGTGCTGTCGGCGGCATACTGGCTATCATCGGCGTCATTGCCGCACCGATCACCAGCGGCGACACGGCACTCCGTTCGGCACGCCTCATCGTGGCAGACTTCCTGAAATGGGATCAACGTCCTATCCCGAGACGTCTTGTCATTGCTGTTCCGCTCTTCCTGTGCGTCTTCGGCATGGTGTTTGTCGATTTCAATATCGTATGGCGCTACTTCGCATGGACCAACCAGACGCTGGCTTGCTTCACGCTATGGGCGGGCACGGCATGGCTCTATCGGAAGGAACACCCGAAAGACGGCTTGAGAAGGGATTATCGGTTCGGATGGCTTGTTGCCGCCATACCCGCAGCGTTTATGACCGTGGTTTGTATCAGTTATATCCTCATCGCACCGGAAGGTTTTCATCTGCACCTGCTATGATACGTTACGCTAATTTTGTTATCTCCAGTCCGGACGTCATGCAATGTCCGAAATCCGACTTGCCGGAGTACGCCTTTATCGGGCGCAGCAACGTGGGCAAATCCTCGTTGATCAACATGCTGACCCACAACCCCAAACTCGCCAAGACCAGCCAGAAGCCGGGCAAGACGCTGCTGATTAACCACTTCTTAGTCGAAAGTCAAAAGTCGAAAGTCGAAAGCCAACAGTGGCATATTGTCGATTTGCCGGGCTACGGATATGCCCGCGCCAGCCAGACCCAGCGTGACAACCTGCGCCGCATGATAGAGCGCTACTGCCTGCTGCGCGAGCAGCTGTGCAACCTGTTTGTGCTGGTTGACAGCCGCTTGGAAGCCCAGAAGATAGATATCGAGTTCATGAACTGGCTCGGCGAGCAACAGATCCCCTTCTCCATCGTCTTTACCAAGGCCGACAAGTTAGGCCGCGAGCGGCTGAAAGAGAACGTAGAGGCCTACAAGAAAGTGCTGCAAGAGACGTGGGAAGAGCTGCCGCCCATATTCATCACCTCCGCCGAGAAAAACCAAGGAGGCGAAGAGATTGTTCAGTATATAGAGGAAATCAATGGAAAGTTGAGAGTGAAGAGTGAAGAGTGAAGAGCTAAGAGTGAAGAGTGAAGAGTGATGAGTGATGAGTGGAAAGCTTAATCGCAGAGCGAGAAGAGGTCTTCGCGCGGATTGACAAGCATGACGGGCACGAGCGCTCGCCGTATGGCATGTCGCTCGGGCGGACCGAAGATAATATCGTCCAGCCCGTACTCACGGCTGGCAGTCAGGATGAGCAAGTCGTGCTGGAAGTCGCGTTGCCGTTCGCTTGACTCGCGTATCAGAGAGAAACTGTCTTTTCTCGCCTCCACTACTTCGTAGGATATCTCCACTCCTGCACGTTCCATAACCCCCTTGATATGCGTCACGATGCGGTTGACGTTCTGCTGCGCATGCGAACCGAAGTCGTGCGCCTTGAGCAGGATGATATGGGCGCCTGTCTTGCGCGCCAGATAGGTGCATATCTCGGCTTTATAGACTTCTTCCTCGAGCATTGTCACCGGCACCAACAAGCGGCGCAGCGGCTTGATATTCATCGTATTGGTGATAATCACATAGGGGCGACGCTCCTCGCGACACTCGTTCAGCGCATGCTGTATCTCGCGCCTGTCGTTGCGGCAGCGGACAAGCCGTATATCGTCGTTGTTTTCCCAGATCAAGCCGTTTTCCATTTGCTCATTTGGTGATTTTGCGTTGGTTGAGTTGGCGGCGGTATTCACGCGCCACACGTTCGTGCTGCGCAGCCGTTTCGGAGAAGACATGGGTGCCCGAGAAATCGGGGTTTGCACACATAAACAGGTAGTTGGTACGCGGTGCGTCCAGCACGGCATCCAGCGCCGAGGGTTGCGGCAAACGAATTGGCCCCGGAGGCAAGCCGGTATGCTTGTAGGTGTTGTAAGGCGAATCGATCTCCAGATGCTTGTTGAGCACGCGGCGCATGGAGAAATCGCCTACTGCGAAAATCACCGTCGGGCAGGCTTGCAGCGGCATCTCCAGATGGAGACGGTTGAGATAGAGGCTGGCTATGATCGGATGTTCTTCCGTCCGATGGGTTTCTCCCTCTATGATAGAGGCGAGCGTTGCCACCTCCTGGGGCGTCAGCCCGAGCGCAGCGGCTTTCTTGCGGCGTTCGTCGTTCCAGAAACGGTTGTACTCCTTCTGCATCCGGTCGAAGAGCTGTTCGGGCGTCATTGCCCAATAGACCTCGTAGGTATTGGGAATGAAGAGGCAGACAGCCGTCTCGGGCGTCAAGCCGTATTGCTGCAAGAAAGGCACACTGTCCATGTAGCGGTTGAGCGTGGCGCTGTCCTGCATGAGAGCTTCCGAGAGGCGTCCGCAGAGCTGCTGGCGGGTGCGTATGGAGTTGTTGAACGTGAGGCGGACAGGCGTCTCTTCGCCCCGCGAGAACATACGTATCAGCCGTCGGTCGGCCGTGGTGACAGGCAGGGTGTAATGTCCCGGGCGAACGGAGTCGAAGCCCACTTTCTCACAGTCACGCCGCCAGGCTTCGGGCGAGGCGATCTCATAGTCGGCACTGAGCATGGTGGTCAGTTCGTCGAGCGAAGTGCCGGGATAGACATAGTAGGAGTGCTCCTGTCCGTCACGCGCCGTGAAGTTGCTCTTGGCATAGCGGTAATAGCGTATGCCGAAGACGCAAGTCACAACCAAGCCGGTCATTACAATCAATGCCGACACGACAATTATCAGTTTCGGGCGGTCGATGGTCATAGGGTTATATCATATTAGCGTTGTAGTATTCAAGGCATCCTGTCACTTCCTCTCCGATAAAGTCCGGCTTGAGGAAGGTCTGCGCCTCGTCTTCCAGTTCTATCTCAGCCATGACAAGGCCTGCTTTCGGGCTATGGAACTCGTCGATTTCCCATCGGAGGCCTTCTTCCTGAGCAGGCACTATCCAGCGCGTCTTCTCTATCCGTCCGGGCAGACAGAGTGCCAATAGTTCACGGGCGTCCTGCGGACTTATCTCGTGTTCCCATTCAAAGCGGGCGATACCGGCCTGACCTTGCGACGACTTGACGGTAAGGAACGCACGGTCGCCGGCGATACGTACGCGGACAGTGCGTCCGCGATCCTTGCAGAGGTAGCCCTGACATATCTCGCAACGGCTCGTTGCCAGGCGTTTATAGCCGTCGTCCGTTACCAGAAATTTCCGTTCTATTTCGGTATTTGTCTTTTTCACGCTGCAAAGGTACAACTTTTTTTGCATATATCAAAAAAAACTCGTACTTTTGCACCAAATTTTGAAAAAAACATGGGCAAGAAGAATTTACCGCTATACGAGCAAGTCGAAATCACCGGCTTTGCGGCCGAGGGCAAAGCGCTGGCACGAATCAATGACATTGTGACTTTTGTGCCGAACTGCGTACCCGGAGATATCGTGGATCTGCAGATCACCCGGAAGAAGCACTCGTTCATGGAAGGACGTGTCGTACGGCTCGTGCGTCCGAGCGAGAAACGCTGCGAGGCACGATGCAAACATTCCGGCGTATGCGGCGGCTGCAAGTGGCAGATACTGCCCTACGAGGAACAGCTGCGCTACAAGCAGCAGCAGGTAGTGGATAGCCTGACGCGCATCGGCAAGATCGAGTTGCCGGAGATAAGCCCTATCCTCGGCTCGAAGCATGTGTATGCGTACCGCAACAAACTGGAGTTCTCCTGCTCGGACAGGAAATGGGTGCCGGCGGAAGAGTTCAAGTTGCTCAACGAGGCTCTTGCCAACGACCAAGGACTAACGACCAACGACCTGCTGGCCAACGGCATCGGTTTTCATATCCCGGGCGCGTTTGACAAGGTGCTGGACATCCAGGAATGCCATCTCATGCCGGACATCAACAACCGTATCCGCAACGGCATCCGCAGTTACGCCAAAGAGCACGGGCTGACGTTCTACAACGAGCACACCCACCAAGGACTGCTGCGCACGCTCATCCTGCGCTCGAACCACCGCGGCGAACTGATGCTTATCGTGTGCTTCGGAGAGAAGATTTCGGATTTCAAATCTCAAATTTCCGATTTATTGGAACATGTTCATCGGAGTTTTCCGGAAATAATCTCCCTACTCTACGTGGAGAACACGAAATACAACGATACGATCGGCGATCTGGACGTCAAGGTCTATGCCGGGCAAGACTATATCATCGAAGAGATGGAGGGCTTGCAGTTCAAGGTAGGCGCCAAATCGTTCTATCAGACGAATACCGAACAAGCCTACGAGCTGTACAAAGTCGCCCGCGAGTTTGCGTTCGACCAAGGACTAACGACCAACGACCAAAAGCCCCTGGTCTATGACCTCTATACGGGAACAGGCACGATAGCCAACTTCGTTGCACGTCAGGCGCGACAGGTCATTGGCATCGAGTATGTGCCGGAAGCCATCGAAGACGCCAAAGCCAACTCGCGGCTGAACGGCATTGAGAACACACTGTTCTTTGCCGGCGACATGAAAGATATCCTCAACGAGCAGTTTATTGCGCAACACGGCCGTCCGGACGTTATCATCACCGACCCGCCGCGCGCCGGCATGCACGAGGACGTCGAGAACGTCATACTGAATGCAGCGCCGCAGCGCATCGTCTATGTCAGTTGCAACCCTGCCACGCAGGCACGCGACCTGCAAATACTGGATGCCAAATACCGCGTGGTGCGCGTGCAACCCGTGGATATGTTCCCGCACACACAGCATGTAGAGAACGTCGTATTGCTCGAAATCAGATAACAACCCTGCCGTATGATAGAAACCGTTAGCAAAGCGCAGATAAAACAAGTAAGGAGTCTGCAAATGAAGAAGTTCCGCGACGAACTCGGGTTGTTTGTTGCGGAGGGCAGCAAATGCGTGGAAGAGCTGCGCAAAGGCTTCGAGCCCGTCGCCATCTATCGCGAGGGCGAGAATGCCACAAGCCTGCAGATCAAGCAGATGTCGGGACAGGAAACCCCGCAAGGCGTCATTGGCGTCTTTAAGAAACGGCCAAATGACCAAATGGTAAATGGTCAAATAGTCCTTGCTCTTGACGGCATACAGAATCCGGGCAATCTGGGTACTATCATCCGCACTGCCGACTGGTTTGGCGTGCGGCATATCATCTGCTCGCGCGACACGGCCGACTGCTACAACCCGAAAGTCGTACAGGCCACGATGGGTGCACTGACCCGTGTCCGTATCCATTATGCGGATTTGCCAGAATGGCTGTCAGCTGTCAGCCGTCAGCATTCAGATGTCCACATCTTCGGCACGCTCTTGGACGGCCGCGACATGTACGAAGAGCTTTCGACCAACGAGGCCCTGACCGGACTAACGACCAACGACAAACGACCAACGACAAACATCATCGTCATGGGCAACGAGGGCAACGGCATCTCGCCCGAGGTGCGTCGGCTGATCACCCATCCGATACGTATCCCTTCTTATCCGAAAGATGCCGAGACGTCGGAAAGCCTGAACGTTGCCGTTGCCACGGCTATCGTGCTGGCGGCGTTCCGTTTCAATCAAACGTCCATTTGATACCGAGGCAGGGGTTGCACATGAAGCCCTTGCCGGAGAAGTTGTAACTGAATTCTATCTCCGTGCCTATGTTCAGATTCGGGCAGCGGAACCAGCGACCTACATTATACCACAGCTGCGGTTCGGACAGGACGACAAAGGACTGCCCCGTCTGGTAACGCTGTCCCCAGACGTCGAGAAAGCCGGAGAACCGCAAGCCGGGCGCCGTGCAGAAATCGTCGCAGCCCCAGACGAAGGTGAACTGGAGCGGCACTTGGTTGCTGAGCTTGTTGTAGTCGTCCACGATGTACTTGTAGAGCAACTCGAGATTGAAGATATTCTTGTAGTCCTTGGTATGCAGGCAGTAGTTGAGTCCGACGAGGGCGGCATGGTTGATGGCATAGCCGTGGATGTCCTTGCCCGCCCGATAGATACCGAGACCGCCGTTGTACTCGACCTGCACGCTGAGGTCGCGCGCCTTGGTCTGCTGCCAGAAGTTCAGGCACCGCGCTATCTCGCCATAGGCCATGAAGGGCGTGTTCTGCGGGTCGTTGGGATGGATGTTGTAGTCGAAGTCGATGAAGGCGAAGGTGTTGCCCCACGGGTCGGGATAGAACAGCTCGAGCGTGGTGGTCACACGATTGCTACGCTGGTTGATGCAGGCCGTGTTGAGACTGCCGAAATCGTAGTAGATCTGGATATTGGTGCCGGCCTGTAGAGGTGTATGGTGTAAGGTGTATGGTGTACAAAGCAACGCCATCACCAAGAGTAAGCGAAGTCGTTTCATCGGTAGAGTTCATTTAGAAGTTTGGCGAGGCGTATTCCGGCCACATAGAGTTGGTACTCCATGGGCTGACGCCAGCGGTAGATATAATGATAGGTATTGCCGTCCCAAACGGGCTGGTAGGCATATATCTGCTCCGTGAGCTGATAGGTATTCCATATCAGTTCTTTCTCGCTCCATTGGTCGCCGAGCAAGGGTTTGCGGGAGGCTTCGTATTCGCGTTCCAGCTTCGCGGCATACTCCGTGTAGCTGTAGCCCTGCGACTCGATGAGACGCTCGTCCCAGACGGTATGCAGACGTGTGTCGCAGCCAAACCACTTCATATGCACGTCGTTGCCGCCGCGGTCGTCCATGTGCGCCATGTGCATCGGGCAGTAGAGGTCGCCGCTCAGATGGATGAGGAAGCGAAGCGTATGGGGATTTATTTCAGATTTATGATTTAGGATTTCCTGATTCAGGCTGTCGAGGGCACGGAACATGTTGCCGCCCTCGGCGGGATAACGGTCGCGCGACGAGAAGATGTCCTGCTTCGTCAGTCCGCTCGGGAAGTCCTGGAAATGCCAGTCGTAACTGTTGGAATAGATGGTATCGGACTTGATCTCGTCCGCCCAGTTGGCGAGGTAGATCATGCCCTGTTCACCAAGAACAGCATCCACGTTACGGCGGGCACGACGGCTCAGATGGTCGTATGCTATCTTGGCAATGATGCGATGTCCTTTCTGCCCCCATGCAAAGGCCGGTACGGCATACAGTTGCGCACAGAGGAGCACGATGGCAACAAATACAGAACGGGAAAAAATGCGTCTCATAGGGTATTGATTTTCAAAGTCGGGTGCAAAGGTACGAAAAAAAAATGACATACGCAAATTTGTATGCCATTTTTTTTTGCAGACCGGCTCTTGTAGTGCCTGATAGACTGATTCAGTATTCGTGACGATGCATACTCAATCGAAAGCCGGAGTGGCTACGGAGCTGAATAAGTGGCTCGATAGTTAGAAAAGCGACAATTTGCAAAAAGAACGAGAAAGAGAAAAGGTAAAAGAGAAAGAGATAGAAAGGAGTATTTAAAACCTTACTTTTTTTTGAAAAAAAGGCGTAAAATCCCAAATTGTTAATTGAGGGCGTTTATCGTTCGCGGGACTCTCCGGCGTAACGTGAGCGGCTCTTCATTGGATAGTTATTGGAAGATGATCCCGTGATGGGATTGTTCTTTTCAAACAAATAACTGCAGCCTGCCTGCCAAAAAATCTGGCATTAAAGTCGGTTCATGGAAAACCATATAAGGACGCTTGCGCATATATGCAATTTTTGCGCTGTCACAAGCAAAGTCTGCCGTTTTGGTGGCATCAGTTAGCAGTTTCCAAATTTGTGGAGTATTCTTTTTCGAGATTTTTATTCCAATTACAGGCGAGAAAATGACTGCCATACGCTCTATGCTGTACTCTGCATCCAAACGAGCCTTATCGCCTCGTGGTGTATCGCGCATTTGCTTACCCCAGTTATATTGGGCGGTGTCATATGCAAAGCGCATTTCATTGCTTTGTGGCGGTGCCGGCAGATAGTTTAATGCGTTCGGCATTTCAGGTGATAAGAAATACGGGTGTGGTTCCTCTGCCACAATACAGAGAGACAAAAATAGAAAAAGAATGTACAGTGGAATTCAATTTTACGGCAACCTTTAGTTGCAATGATACTTTTTTTGAGATATGCAAAAATCTGCACTTTGGATCCATATTTTGAATTCAAGCGATATAAACGCTATTAATATGTCCTTGCAGTTTTCTTTGGCAGTTGACACTCAGCTTTTTTCCGCTATCGGAGCCAGCGCTCTCCATTTTTAACGTCAAAAAAGGTGGACGGTTATTTATCATCGTAATGACCATAAGCGGTCAAGACATTTACATACTCTTCTTGTTCAAATATGCGATAGACCAGTCTATGTTTCTTTGTTATCTGTCGGCTCCATCGACCTTCGGGTTTTCCTTTCAACGGCTCTGGATGACCAGTTCCCGTTTTAGGATGGTCTTTGAGCTCTTCAATGAACTTTGCTACCTTTTGGTATGCAGCTGGTTCAAAACGCCGCAAACGGAGCAAGTCATCAACTGCGCGAGGAGAATAGATAATTTTGTACATATCAGCCGACTCTGTTTAAGAACGCATCCAGCGTTTCATTAGGCAACATTACATGCCCTTTCCCCTCTGCGATCTCACGTTCTGCCTCATCTATACGTGCAAAAAACTCTTCTTTCGACATTAATGTTGGGTCGCTAGTCATCTGTCTGGCCAGACGACGAACATATTTGACAACTTTGTCGTACATCGTCTCGTCCTCGGCGATAAGCGCCAAGTTTCGGTATAATTCTGCGTTTAGTTGTAAAGCATTCATAACAGTCTTCTCCCAATTCACGCTGCAAAGGTACGACTTTTTTTTGATATACGCAAATAAAAATGGAATTTTATAAATGAATAATGATTAATGAATAATGAATATCTTTAATTTAGTCAAGAGTCAAAAGTCAAAAGACAAGAAAAATCCCCCACTCTACGGGAGAGTGAGGGAACTTTTGAAGCGGCAAGTCAAATTTGCCGGAAAAAGAAGAAAGAAAGGTCGGTAGAACCGATGTCCGAATAGTATTCAAACGCAATGGACAAATGTCCTATATAAATTAACAAAAACCGACAAAACCCTTTGAGCGCTTTAGAAGCGATGCTCTCGCGTTCGGCAAGGAGATTGCAGCGGTCAATACCGCTCCGCTAAATTGACAAGGCAACTCCTGCCTTCGCTCTCCCCACAAATTAAAATTTGCGGGGGCCCCATAAAAGAATTGCCAGCAAAATCTACTTAAAAGTAAACTTTCAGACAGTTTTTACTACCAATTTGCCCAACTCTGCGAGTAAAAAGCGCCCCAAGACATATACCTAAAAAACATTGTTGTTCATAAACACATACAATTATAATTATAGATTTGCCCAGGACAGTAGTGGATGTAATGGATAAAGAAAAAAGCCCGCGTTTAAGCGGGCGGAAGGGAGTGAGAAAAAACTCCGAGAAGTAGTCACTTCTGGAGAAGCCCAATTCTTCTCAATGTCCTACTAACCGGAGGCGGGGTGTCTCAGCGGAACATGCTTATCAAATGCCTTTCCACTACGTCCGAAACGTGCTCTGAGCTTGCCCATTATATAAAAAGCCTTAGAAACTTTCACCATTGTCACCCTTGAAAGTTTTACAGAAATAGGGCTGTCATTCCCAACTAAGGCTTGGAATTGTTAGAAGAGCGTCCTACTCGGTAGAAAATAGGCAGCGTATCACACAAGCGACCCCACCGGTTCTAACAATCCAACATTCAGTATTTCAAAAACGATTCCTTGCAACCGCTACTTAGAGCAAGGTTGCGACCCTACGCGCTAATAATGCCACCGTCGTTGCAAGATGACAGAAACCGCAACATGAAAACGTGGTGGCGACCCACATCCCCAACAAAGCCGCAGACGTTTCTGCTGAATCGCGTGCTAAAGTTTGCTTCGCTGCCTGAGTATAATTCTCAGGGGGAGCACAAACTTCATGAAATCTCCAATGAAATAGCAGTTCTAATACTGGTCAAAACCAGCCTGCTTTCCCTGGAGACGGTGCAAAGGTACTGCTTTTTGGGGACACATCCAAAAGTTTGTAACATAATAATAAAAATCCTCTTGGATTGACCCTCCCACTCCCATTGTGGGCATCAAACCAAGAGGATAAATTATTGCAAAGTCGTCAAGCACTAACTTCACAACACGAATCAGTACCAATAATGTGAAGATCAATATCTACATTGAAGACAATGATAATCTATGTTGTATATCATCTAAAATTATCATTCTTCCTATTTGCTTATCCATCCACATAAAAAAATGGTCGCCGTCTTTATTCTCCATTGGAGAACCATATTTTCTTGACAACTTATGTTTTACAATATCTACAACAGAATCAACATCTGTGTGTTCCCCCACAAAAGTCATATGAATACTATTTAGGACACCATTCCTTATACAAAACTCCAATTCATCTATATTGTTAAAATGTTCCTCAATTGTGAAATTTCCCACACCTATTTCCATAAAAGCATCACCCACATATTGTTCGTAATTCGTATGGTATTCATAGAACTTCTTTTTAGATATGAGGCTAAGATGTAACATTCTAGAAAGAACAAATTTCCACGAATCCCCTAAATTGATACCTATACAGCCTTGAAAGTTGAGAGTGTCAATAGGATTAGCCTTGTGAGCCGCAATTCTCAATTTTGATTTAATCCATAGAACTAGGAGTAAAACAATGATAGCAATAATTGCTAAAACTACGTATATCATAATCTATATATTTAAAACATTCATTATCTTATTAAATACTTCAAGACGGAATTCCAATCTGGGAATTGTTCGCTGCCTAAGGCAATCACCTCACCCTCGAACTTTCCTGCGCCTTTTTTTTCTGGACGGTCATCAATGAGATAATCGCCACGGTTTAAGTTCTTGTGATGTGATAGAATTAGACGTTTGTAGGCTACGTCACCCAAGTATTTTTTCACCCATGCAAATTTGTCACTTGCTGCGGTCGGGTTGCACCAAGGCGAGGTACTGAGGATGTAACAATCATATTTCTCGCATAATGCACGATATGCTTCAATTGCCCCGGGAAGCGGTTTCATGTGTGCGAAAATGTGAGGAACTTCATCTATCCAACCATCGTATTCAGACGTGATGACATCTTGCATCGCATCTATACCACTTTGGAAATCCACAAGGACATTATCCATGTCCACATATACTATTTTCTTTGTCATAATTATACTTTTATACTTAACAAAAACCTATGCGCGGACGTTCCTGCTTGCGACTTTCAAATTTATCACGGATTGCTTCATGTTCTTTTATGGTTGATTTAGTTACAGTTGGCTTAAAAGTTTTTATGACATCTTCAATCATTTCCATTGTTACATAGTCCAGTTTTTGACGAAAAGCATTTCTTGCGGATAGTTCAACAATCTTCTTAATGTCAGCAGATATATAGTCTTCTGTTTTGTCAGCCAGAGTATCTATATTGATTTTACCATGAATATTTTTCCCTTTCAAATAATGTATAAACAGCGAGGCACGCGTTTCTTTATCTGGTGTGGGAAAGTAAACTTTCATATCCAATCTACCAGAGCGTAAAGCAGCCTCATCAATATCCTGTGGTCTGTTTGTTGCTCCTATTACAAATATGCCCCTCTTGCCGCAATGATTCAGTTGTGTCAAAAATTCATTAGTTTCTGATTGGTAATATTCGTTTCCATGTTCTCCTCGTT
>JAFPJV010000102.1 GCA_017425065.1 Paludibacteraceae bacterium | reverse complement strand
CCGGCTATTTCTATGACGATGTGGCTGATGTACAGAAGAGCGAAGATTCTCGCTGGGAGATCATCGACAAGAAAGGCGAGAGCCTGATCACGCTGAAAGAGAATGAAATCATGGCTGATTTTTTTATTAACGGTCTCGGCTTGGTTTGCAAATCTGACTATTCGCAATACCGCTATGTCAACAAGAAAGGCGAGACGGTTTACAAGTGGGAACCGGGCAGTTCTTCCATGCCCGAGAAGCGCCTGAGTCCCGCCGATCACCTGAGTCCCGCTGAGCGTAATCTCGAGTTCATCCTTTCCACCGAGTACGGCCCCTTGTTCCGCGACATGCAACGCCGGCTTTCGACTTTCGACTAATGACTTTTAACTAAAATCCAACAATTATGAAGAACAATATCATCAGCGCCACATGTGTGGCTGTCGGCATCGCACTTGCCGGATTATTCGTCTTTCTCGGACTCAGTAAGAACGCCAACAAAGACCGCACCGTAACGGTCAAAGGTCTCTCCACCCGCACCGTGGAAGCCGACCATGTCATTTGGCCGCTCAGCTTTGCCATCGCCGGTGACGACCTGCAAATGCTCTATCAGGAGCGCGAACGCATCAGCAAAGTGATCATCGACATGCTCAAGGCACGCGGCTTCCGCGACGAAGACCTCCAGCTCGGCAACACCTCCGTGGAGAACAAATGGGATTCCTACAGCTACGGACAACGTCCCGAGTACAAGTACCAGCTCAACTCATCCGTTATCGTCAGCACCGACAGCGTATGGCTCGTAGTGCGCAACAACGGTTGCCAGAGCGAACTGCTCAACCGCGGCATCATCGTCAACAGCTCCGAGTGGCAGCAGGACTACCAGTACAACGGACTGCCCGAACTCAAACCCGAGATGATCGAAGAGGCAACCAAGAATGCACGTGCCGTGGCACAGAAATTTGCCAACGACGCAGAGTGCAACCTCGGTAGTATAGCACGCGCCAGCCAGGGACAGTTCTCCGTCGAGAGCGACGAGTATCAGCCTTGGTTCAAGCACGTACGCGTTGTGACCACCGTGGACTATAAGTTAGAGTAATCGTAACCCTCAAACACTTGATTTCTTATGCGCGCACGCGTTACATATTTATTATTGCTGTGGGCGGTAGCCGCCTCGGCGCTGACGATCCCGCAAGGGACGCTCTACTTCGACAACAGCCGCACCGCCTACAGCAACGTACAGTTTGTCTATGGCAGCGAACAACCTGCCACGACCTACGTGTTGCCCATGACGCTCGACGGCAACAAATGGCGCGTGGATATACCGCAGGAAGTCAAGAACATGTATCGCTTCACCTTTGTCGGAGGCGAACTCGCCCAAGGCACGTACGAGCAGTCCTTCAGCGACTTCAAGGAATATGTCAGCAAGACGCTGAACCTCTTCCGCACAGCCACGTCAGAAGCACAGCCCGCCGCAGGTGACATCTTTGTTCCCGAATCGGGCGACAACTGGGCGCAGGGCGCGTGGAAATCCCTCGCTGAATGGCAGGCAGACCAGGGCGGCAACAACGGCACGGCGAACGTTTCCGGCACGCTGCCCGTGGTTTATATCACTACCTCCGCACCCGTTACCAGCAAGGAGACATACGTCACCGGATCGCTTTATATCGACCCGCTCTCAACGGGCGCTACCCCACTCGGCTCCGAGTCTGCGCCCGTTGCCGCCAATTTCAAGGGACGTGGCAACTGGACGTGGACCGGCTTCGACAAGAAACCTTATAAGATCAAGTTCGACTCCAAGCAAGAAGTGCTGGGAATGCCCAAAAACAAGCATTGGTGCCTCTTGGCACATGCCGACGACTACCTTGGCTATCTGCGCAACTGGATCGGCTTTGCCGTCAGCGAAGCCGTCGGCATGAAATGGACACCGCGCAGCGTGCCCGTCGAAGTCGTCATGAACGGCGAATACTACGGCCTCTATTTCCTGACGGAACATGTGCGCGTCGACAGCAAACGCGTCAATATCACCGAGCAGGACGACCAAGCCGTCGATTCTGTCTCCGGCGGATGGCTCGTCGAGATAGACAACTATTGGGAAGAAGGCAACGTCGAGTTTGACGAAGGCAACGGACAGCATATCATGGTCTCCATGAAAAGTCCGGAAGTGCTCTCCACCCAACAGCGCAACTACATCGAGACGCAACTCTTCGCGCTCAACGACGCCCTCTATGGCTCTTCGTCCCAAAAACTATGGAGCATGCTCGACCTGGACGAAGCCGCCAAGTATTATCTTGTCCAGGAAATACTGGAAGACTGCGAGTCATACCACGGCAGTTGTTACCTCTACAAAGACCGCGACCGCAACGGCCAGACAGCCAAGTGGTTCTTCGGTCCCGTTTGGGATTTTGGCAACGCTTACGACCGTCAGGGTAACACGTGGATCTACGAAAACCCCATTTGGCCGCAATACTGGATCGCACAACTGGCTACGTGGCCGGAATTTCAAGCGAAGGCTAAAGAGTATTGGTATGTGTTCTACCATTCGCACATGGACGACATCCGCACGCAAATAGCTGATTTTGCGTCACTTGTGTCGGTTGCAGCCAGGAATGACGCCGCTCGTTGGCGCGGCACGCAGAATTATCGCGACAACAGCAACCTGACCAGCCGCAAAAACGACTTTCTCAGTCGTTACAACTGGCGTGTCCAGTGGCTTTACAGTCAATGGGGCGAAGGCATCCAACCCGCCACCTGGGGCGTCGATCCAACGACCAACGAGGCCCTGACTGGACCAACGACTGAGAAGCTACTCCGCGACGGCCAACTCTTCATCCTCCGCAACGGCCAAACCTACACCGTTGATGGAAAGCTGATTAAAGAGTGAAAGAATTAAAGAGTGAAAGAGTGAAAGAATTAGTGACTGATAACTGATAGCTATAAAAAAAATCGCACCGAAAGTGCGATTTTTTATTATCTAATATTACTACTGATGCGTTAACTTCTGCTCATATGCCTATAGACTACATATATTCAGCATCTTACACACATATTTTGATTTTTCGATTTGAAAAAAATTTTTTATGTTTATATATTTAGAATGATATGTTCTGTTTTTTGACTTTTTTGGAAGATTATTGTTTTTGATAAAAAATATTTTTTGTATTTATCTCCTTTGAATGATTAAACCTCTTGGAGGTGTAGGATTAGATGTTAAAGCGGCATGGGAGCTTGCTCACGATGGCGATTTAGCAGCTAAGCATACATATTGCAAAGCAATAAATCAT
>JAFPJV010000101.1 GCA_017425065.1 Paludibacteraceae bacterium | reverse complement strand
CTCGCTCGGTTCGGCTCTATCCACCAAGATGGCTTCCATGCGGAAAAGTCCCAGACAACCAATGATTTCCGTTTTCTTGTATCCGTCCACAAGGGTCGAAAATTCATTCTGCGTCTTGCGATCTACACCTGCCGGCAGAACATTGAGCAGACTGTCTGTCAGATCAATATCTATTGCCTTATCCGTCAGATTCTCCAAGGTTGCCCTGCGCACCCAACCATGCTTACCGGCCGGCGCCCAGATATAGGAGAAACGCAGCCCGAGCGTGTGGTTCTCCTCGCAAAAGACAATCTGATTGCCCACTAACGATTTCGCTATTCGGCGGGAGATGTCATATACCGGCTGCTGCTTATCCGAGAACGGTCGCCACGCATTGATGACAGTGCGAGGACCGGTGAACTCATAACTCTCCGTAATTTTATCGTCGGTGTAGTACGGGAACAGCGCTTCACCCGGGCTTCGGCGTCCGCATGTCAAACCGCCTGTCGAAGACAGATACATCCATAAATCCGTATCCGAAGCCAACGAGATAAAGAACGGCTGCATCGCATCGTAGTTGGCAATCTCGTAGAACCGTTCGCCGTTGATCGTAATAAATTGTCCTTGTACGTTTTTCATTATTCCTCGGTCTTTCTGCTTTCGTCCAGTTCCTGTTTCATTTGCGCCATCGTCCGGTTGTCCAGATTATAGAATATCAGGAACAACGCACAGGATGCATACAACGCACCCGGAACGATACCGAACATATAATGGAAACTGCTCATGATAGCGGCGTTGCTCTGTACTTCCGTGATTGTCATAATCTCGGCATTAAAATGCACGGCACTCATCACAGCACCCATGATGGCTGCTCCAATCGACCATCCTATCTTCTGCGCAAAAACAGCCGCAGAGAGGCACAAACCTGTCGTTCTGCGTTGGAATTTCCATTCACCGTAATCGGCTGCATCCGCCAGCATTGTCCATAGAAGCGATATTGCCGGCGCATAGGATATTTTACCCAGACAGTTGAAGATATTGATCAGCACGAAATTCTTGCCGGCAAAGAAGAGCAGGCAGAAGAATAGTCCCGACAGCACGGAACAAACGATATACAACTGTTTCGCTCCGAAACGCTGAACCAACGGACGGGTGGCAGGAATAGCAATGATAAGCGCCACCGTTCCGAGGATATTGAAAATCTGCGCTTTGGACTCTGCACCAAGGAAATACTTGAAGTAATAAGTCGCCGAGATATTCTGGATGGCAAACATGATAAACGACACCACTCCTACAATCGTCAACACTACCCACGGACGGTTCTTGAACAGATATTTCAAGTCACGTCCAAGATGACTGTCCTGACGTTTCGGCGGCGCGATACGCTCGCGCGTTGTAGCGAACGTAATAAGGAATAAGACAACACCTATTACGCCGAAGATTGCTACCAGATAGCGGAAACCTACAATATACGACTGTTTCACCAATGCTGCATTGGCTGCTCCGACTTCCATAAATGCCTTACGGGCATCATCATTCACCATGACCGAATAGTCCATGCCCGTTGCATGCGAACCCAGGTAATACGCGATATACAGCGCAAAACCGGACACCAGCAACTGGCCTATATTCGCAGCCACAAAACGATACGAATTAAGCCCTGCACGCTCAATCGAATCATCCGTCATCACGGCGCCCAGAGAGGAATACGGGATATTCACGATCGCATAAATAACCCGCAGCAGGATGAACATCGGCAAAATATAAGAGATTAACGCATTTCCCTGCAAAGCCGGTCCGAAGAAGGAAAGAAAAGCAAACAACGCAAACGGCACGCAACCGAATAGCAAAAACGGGCGGAATTTACCCCAACGCGTATTCGTCCGGTCTGCCCAGATTCCTACCAGCGGATCCATTACCGCATCCATAATTGTTCCGAGAATGGCAATAGCCGTTGACCAGGCAGGACTGATACCGAGAATATCGGTATAATAAAAAATCAACCAAAAATTGACCATATCCCACACAAAATGGGACGCGGTATCACCTAAACTGTAACCCAGTTTCTCTTTAATCGACAGTTTCATATCAATTGTGTTTATAAACGCGAATATAATCTACATACATCTTTACGGGACTACCGTCTGCAGGCAACGCCGTCACCTTCCTGAACGACGGATCATCCATCGGTATCACTTTCGGATATTTCTCTGCCGCCGGCATGTTTGGGAAGAAGCCGCCCACCGACAAATTCAGCACCAGATAAAACGGATGATTGAAATAATGCCCCGGTTCGTTTATTTCCTTATTGCGCAGCGAGAGTTGGAAATACGGTTCTGCATCGGGGAACACGCTTTCGACTTTCGACTTATTTATGGCACCGGAGCCACTCCGGCTTTCGACTAAATCCAGATACATGGCAATCGAGTCTTCCGTCCAAATCAACGTAAACAGATGAAAATCACCTTGCACCGGATAATCAGCCGTACAGAACTGCCCGTAATTGGGATAAGCGCCATTATTGAACGACTCGCCCCAATGACATGCGCCGTTGAAATAGCGGTCTTGTGTTCCGTTCTCAATACCGGTATGATGTCCCATCTCGCAGATATCTATCTCGCCGCATTTCGGCCATACTACCCTATTCTGCTTTGCCAGTTCCTCCGCTTGTTTATCAACCGAGTCGTCATTTCCCAAGTTCTTCGCGAGATTATTTCCAAGCATCCAGAAAGCCGGCCAAAGACCGTTCGCCGTATGAGGAAATGCAATGCGGGCTTCCACTTTGCCATACTCTACCGTCACTTTGTCGTGCGTGTTTAGGCGTGCAGAGGTGCATGGACGGTTCTTGTAGTTCTCACGTTGCGCATTCAGCACCAAGCAACGATCACCGGTTACAGGGTGCTTCTCCAGGGTAATGTTCTTCGGCGCATAGTACTGCAACTCGGCATTTCCGCCTCCGCGGGCATTGTCCTCCACATTCCAATACGTCGTATTCAGCGTATCTGCCTCAAACTCATCGCTCCATACCAGCTCCCACTCGGATTTGGCACAAGCATTCAAAGACAGCAATACAAACAGTATTATCCAAACATTTCGCATAAAACCTACATTCATTTATTGTTATTTCACCATTTGTCCGGTAACGGTATATACATGGTCGCCACGTAGAATCAGCAACTGTCCGTCAAGAATAATCTTTCTGCCTGTTTCCGGATTGCCTTGTAGTTGCTCTACACCAAGCGTACTCTCCTCTATCGGGTCTGATGGCGAGGCGCATTCAAACGACTGGTTCAGGTCTCCACGCTGATAGATACGTATCCAATCGATGTACATTGAGCGCGATCCGTTGGCAAGTGCCGTAATACCGTTTATATTGTATATTCCGGGGAAATTGCCTCCAACTGCCACATTGGCAATGATAAAATTGGGTTTGCCGAATACTAACTGACGATTATAGTTTGCATCGTCGTTAGGTTCCAAATCGGCATGAAAATAGGGTTTTGAATCCATGTACATATCAATCGAGCCGGGAGTCCATACCATCGAAACGATATGAAATGTATCTTCCACCGAATAATCCCACGTTACTGCTTGCGCGTCGCTCCACACCGTATTCCAAGCCGAACCGACATGCATGGCGCCGTTGAAGTAGCGGTCTTGTGTACCGGCATTAAACGCACTTTGGTGTCCCAATTCAATGATATCTGTTTCGCCACAACGAGGCCATCCTACTTGGTCATAGTTATTACCCATCTGCCAGAATGCCGGCCATAATCCGTTCGCCGTATTCGGGAACTTGATGCGCGCTTCTATCTTGCCGTAGGTGTATGTCATTTTTCCTTTCGTGTTTACTCGTCCGGATGTACATTGCTTGCCCAGATAATCCTCCTTGGATGCAGTCAATACTAGACATTGCCTTCCACTCTGCGGTTCTATGCCTAATGCGACACCTTTTTCGCAGTAGTACTGCAATTCATTGTTACCGCCGCCATCGCCGTTAATCTCGATATTCCATACCTGATTATCCAAAGCCGCATCGGTAAAATCCTCGTTCCAAACGAGTGTATATTCCTGCGCCGCAGCCATCGCGGCGAGACAAAATATGAGCAATAAGGTAAATACGTGTTTCATATTATTCTTTGGAAGTTGTTATTTGTAACCACGCCACATTGACAACGCCGCTCTCCATTTCCAAGCGAAGCAAGTGCTTGCCGGCTGGTATATCTACAGGGATTGTTTGTGTTTGCCATGTAGTCATATTGCCTGTGGCAGGCAACGGCGAAACGGCAACAGGGTCATCGTCCAGCCATACTGTCATATTGCCCGCTCCTCCGGCATAGCGCACCTGCAGTTGAGTGGCATTTTTATCAACGTAGATCTGATATTCTGCAGCCTGACCTGGGGAGAAGACGCTCAACATAAGTCCGTCTCCGTCGGAGGAAGGTCGCACTTGCACTTTGTCGTCCGACAAGGCTATGTAATCAGAGGCAGCGATGCGTGTCGAAGCGCGCAGCCAAACCGATTTGTCGAACGAAGAGAAACCGCAATAGACCTTGCCTGCCCTCGTCAGTTCGTAGGGCTGTGCAGAAGTGAGCAACTGCATGTATGGGTATCCGGCTTTTGCTCGCGGAATGAACCATGCGTATCGTTCCACTTTGGGATCCTGCTCCATATAGTTGAGTACCTGACACATGTAGTTTATCTGGTCTTCCTCCGAATGGATGGCATATTCTTCCCAAGCGCAGAATTCGGTCATCCAGATGGGTTTGTTGTACTTATAGAAGCGCGCCACGTAGTCCTTCAACGCTTGCGGACTGGCCATGTAGCAGTGGATGGAGATAACATCTATATCATCAATGGACACACCGGGTTGGGCGAAGAACTCATCCAACCATTTAATCGGGTCGCTATATCCTGCGAGCGTGCCGTAGTTCATAGCCGGCGAAACGAGTTTGAGGTTCAGTTCTTTGGCAAGTTCCACTATACCTCCCCACTTGGCGGCAGCCTGGGTAGGCGTCATATTCGCCTGATCCTTCAGGTTCGGTTCGTTGTAACCCAAGAGGTATTTTGTGGATGGGTGCGCCTGTACGTAAGCACGGATACGGTCGGCATTGTAATTGTTGCTCCAGCACATCGGGCAGTACTCCACATGCTCCTCGTCCATCCAAGTAGCTGCCAGCGAGTTTTGATCATTCCCCCAGTTGTAGTCCCACGAGATGGCATCAGTCAGCAGCGGCAGGTCTTCTACCTGCGAAAAACTGAAAGCCACACCACGCTTGGCGGATTTGGGCATCTTATCCACAACTTTCTCTTGATCCGGCAGTTCCGGCGTATCACCCGGTTTGCATGCCGCCATTCCGAGAATCAGGCAAAACAATATGTACTTATTCCACTTCATTGCGTTGATAAACACGCACCCAATCAACTTTCATCAATATCGGGTTGTCAAAGATAGCATCATCCACTTGACCTCCCATGTTGCCGCCGATAGCGAGGTTGAGAATAATGAAGTGTGCTTTGTTGAACGGCCAGAAATAATTGTCGTCCACGTGCTCGGCATACTCCTGAAGCATCGCTTTCTCTTCCCCGTCGATGGTGAAATAGATTTGATCCATTCCGTTGAAGCCTTCTTCCTTCCACTCAATACCGAAAGTGTGCCACTGGTTCTCTACGCCATCCATGTAGTAACGTGAGCTCCAGTTGTTACCGCGGCTTCCGTTCTTGTCTTGTGTGTGCAGGGCAAAGGAGACCATACGCGGTTGGTTGCCAATGTGCTCCATGATGTCTATTTCGCCGCACTTAGGCCAGCCCGCCTGACCATAATCGTTACCCATCGTCCAGAATGCCGGCCACGTACCGCCACCGGCGGGCAACATCATACGAGCCTCTATCTTGCCGTATTTGAAGTAGCGCTTGTTGCGTGAATTGATACGTGCGGAGGTATATTCGCGGTTCTGATACTCCTCTTTGCGTGCTTCGATAACGAGACAGCCGTTCTCCACGCGCAAGTTCTCCGGACGGTCGGTGTAATACTGCAATTCTTTATTGCCGCCTCCAGCACCGTTTACTTCGACAGTCCAGTTGTCGGTGTTTAGCGTGTTGCCGTCAAACTCATCGCTCCATACCAGTTGATAATCACCCCAAGTATGCTCAACAGCTACGCGGGAACTGACTTCTTCCAGTCCGTTGCTAAGCGTAATAATCGTGTTGCCGCCTTTGAGTGCATGAACAAGCCCGGTCTCCGAAACCGTTGCTACTTCCGGATTCGACGAAGTCCAAGTGAGCGGTACGTCGTAAGTGGATGTAAAGACGTATTGATATGTATCACCTTTTTTGAGCGGTACAATATCCGGTGTCAGCGAAAGTGTTTCGCCTTTTTTGCCGATAACATACACTTGGCATTCCGCATAGTCATCCTTGATTGACGCACGTACGGTAGCAAAACCGACACCAACTGCCGTTACCACACCTTTATCTACTGTTACGATAGCAGGGTCAGACGATGTCCATTGCACGTCCGACAAATCGACATTGATTTCCAATATCTCCATATCACCAACAGTCATCTGGAGTGTTGTTTCCGATAACGTGAGCAGGCTAACAGGTGTAGGATTACAAGCCATACATACGAATGCAATCCATAAAAGATAGAAGTACTTTTGCATTGTTTTGATGTTTTTGGGCAAGGCAGGGACAACCAAGCCCCTGCCTGCAAATAAGGGATTAGTTTGCCTCCTGATAAATCAGCACGGCATCTACATCCAGACCATTGCCAATACCGTTAATCAACAGACCCAGCGTATAGAAGGCTTTGTCCGGGAAAGCTGCTTCAGAATACACAGCGCTCCAATCCAGACCTGCGTTGAAGAACTCAGACATGTTGTACGTGAGAAGTTTCCACTCGCCGTTGGTATTGCCGGAAACTTCCTTGGAAATCTCCTGACCGGTCTTGTTGGTGCTGTAGAGCGTGAACTTAGCCGTTGTGTTGGCGTTGTTGGCAGGAGTCTTGTAAGCAATAGCCAGTTTGTAGTCACCGGTAATCTTGCTCAGATCAACCGAGCGGTGAACCTGACGCAGGCCGCCACAACCGTTTCCCCAATTGGCACCTGTCTGTGAAACGAGGCTGATATAGCCGTTTCCATCACCCGAGTGACCGAAGCAGTTCAAACCGCCACCGGCACCGCCTGTGAAAGTATTACCCCAAATTTCCAAAACGGAAGTAGTCTCATCCGGAATAGTTTCGCCTACATACTCGCCGTTGATGCGGAAATCCTCAACCACTTTGTTTTTGATTGCATCAAAAGCAGTCTCGCCAAGGTTAATAACGTAGTAGTTCTTACCTTGCAGCAGCGCGTTAAACGGATTGTCTTCTTGTGCTTTACCTACCTTAACGATGCAGCGTGCGCTCTTTTTGCCTGCCGTAGCGGTAACGATCGTCTGACCTTCGGCAAGACCTTTTACTTTTGCAGATTTGCCATCGTTAGCCGGAATAACCGAAACAACGGCAGGGTCATCCACCGTCCAGGCAACAGTAGCTGCACCTTCGGGGGTAACAGTTGCAACTAATGTTGCCTCCTGACCAATCTCCACTTGAAGGGTTTTCTGGTCAAGCGTTACATTCTCAACCTCCACGGTTGAATCTTTTGGTTCGCAAGCTACCAATGCGAGGGCAGCCATTGCAACAGCAAATAATTTGTTTGCTTTCATAATGATTTGATTTTGTTTGTTAAAAGATTTATATAATTAATATCCCGGGTTCTGTTCCATCGGGTTAAGTTCTATTTCCTCCACCGGGATGGGGAATATCTCATGGACACCGGCGCGGAACGTACCCATGTGGCTACGTGCTTCGGCGGTCTCAGTGGTTCTGTAGTCTCCCGCAGCATCACCGTTCATGTAGTCCGCAAGGCTCTTTCCATTCCATCCGTTCCAGCGCACAAGGTCAAACCAACGATGACCTTCCATCGCCAATTCGCAACGGCGCTCATGGCGGATAGCCGCCTTATCGGCGGTTCCGATTGTAGGCAGGCCTACGCGGGCGCGAACCTGATTAACATACGGAGTCGGATCACCCTCTCCGGACAACAGACAAGCCTCTGCCTGCATGAGCAGCACATCAGAATAGCGAATCTGACGATTGTTTACGGGCCCGCGGCTGTCATGGGCAATCTTGTTACCATACCAGCCGTATTTGTTGTTCAGGTAAGCACATCCCAAATAGATCTCCTCAGTCGGGTTATCCATCTTGGCAGGATCCGGATTGAGGATGGCTACATCACGACGCGGGTCGCCGGTCTCAAACTCGTCATATAGACTCTGAGTCGGATGGTTGAAGCCCCATCCGGCATCACCGTCGGTCAATGTAGTCGAACGCGAACGCACCAGACGCTGGGTGAAATTGCCGGCGGTATATCCGAAGCCCTCACCGTAGTCACCCCATGCTACTTCCGCGTACTGAATCTCAAAGACAGATTCCATACCATTCTCGCCGCCCATGGTGAAATTGTCCGCATAGACGGGGAATAGCTTATATTCGCCGGAAGTGATAACGCTGTCGCCCCATGCTTTTGCCTGCTTCGCGTAATCCGCAGCCGAGCCGTCCAGTTTGGCGTTCCAATACGGTGAAGCCATGTAGAGATAGGTCTTCAGCAGCATCGCCTCTGCAGCCCCCTTGGTAGCGCGGCCTTTGTTCTCCACGTCCAATTGGCTCACTTTGGGCAGCGAACGTTGTGCCGCCTTGAGGTCCGCCAGGATCTGGTCGAAAATGGTTGCTACGCTGGCACGCGGTTGCTGCCATTTGTCATTGGAATCAAGCACTTCTGTTATCAGCGGCACACCGGCAAACACGCGTACCAATCGGAAATAATAGTATGCACGCAGATAATATGCCTCGGCCATCAATTCCGCTTTGTCTGCCGCAGTAAATGCAGTATCAAGTTTCATGTTGTTGATGTAATGCAGCGCGAGATTGCAACGGCCGATACCGATATAGTTCGACTGGTAGAAATCATGCAGCAGTTCGTTGCGCGGAGTCGTTTTCCAGTTTTCCATATCGTAGGCGGCGCCCATATCAGTGGTATTTTGACCTCCTTTGAGGGCATCATCGCTAACGACGTCACCAATGAACCACTCGCATGAATAGGTGCGCTTGAACTCCCACATTAGCGGGGCGTAGCATCCGTTGATGCTCTGCACGGCAGCAGCTTTGGATGTGAAGAAATCTTCCAGCCGGACTTGTCCGGGTTCCGGAGCCGTCAGCCAGTCTTTGCAACTTGTCATGAACAAGGAACAAAGAACCAATACGAAAGATATTTTCTTTAGATTTTTCATATTCTTATCCCTTTCCATTAGAAGTTAGCATTCAGTCCAAACGTAAACGTACGGCTCTGCGGATAGTTTCCGTAGTCCACACCGCCACCTACTTCCGGATCGTAACCGGAATACTTGGTTATCGTGAACAGGTTCGTAGCCGTTGCATACACACGCAGACGCGTACAATGGAATTTCTGTGTCCACTTGAGCGGGAAGGTATAACCTATCTGCAAGTTCTTCAAACGCAGATAACTGCCGTCTTCCAGGAATCGTGTGGAATTCTCGCGATTGAGCGTAGAACCAACGGGATTAGGAATCGTTCCGCTGCGGTTCTCCAGTTCGTAGTAGTCAATGCCCTTGGCGAGCAACTGATTGCGAACGGCATCCGTGTAACCTACCCATGCGTCAGTCATCGAGGAGAACAGTGCACACTCCGTACCTGCTCCCTCCGTACGCAGACGGAGAGCGTTGTAAATCTTGTTGCCATATACGCCTTGGAAGAACACTTGTACATCCACGCCATAGAACTCGGCACTGAAATTCAGACCGGTAGTAAACTTCGGGAAGTTGTTGCCGATATAGGTCTTGTCATTTTCGGTGAGCAAGCCGTCGCCGTCCAAGTCGCGGTAGCGGGCATCACCGGCATGCAGGTTAGCTGCATCATTGTCGGCATAACCCGTGAATTGGCTCAGCACTTCTTCATCGCTCTGGTAAACACCCTCATAGATATATCCCCAATAGGAGTTAAGCGGCATACCGAGGTCGGTCTTCGTGCGGTCGCCCCATAGCGGCGAGCCACCATTCAGCGCGGTCAACTTGTTGTGGATATAACTGAAGTTGAGACCTATGCTGTAACTGAAATTCTGATTGACGCGGTTGTCGTGGTTCAGAGTTATCTCGACACCCTCGTTGAGGATGTTGCCCACGTTGTTGACCGGCGAATAGAGATTGCCCACGTGCGCAGGCGTTGTCACGTAAAGCAGCGCATCCAGCGTCGTACGGCGGAAATAGTCAATCGTACCACTTAGCTTGCCGTTCCAGAAGGCAAAGTCAATACCTGCATCCCATTGTTCGTTGGTCTCCCATCCGCCGACGGGATTCACCAGTGTCAGCACGGCTGCACCCTGCTGCATAATCTGCGGGTCGTAACCGAACGGATATGCGGCGAAGACATTGGGCGATGAGAATATGTTCTGGATAAACGCACCACTGCCTGTACCGCCTTCGCTACCTACGCGTCCGTAGCCGGCACGTATCTTCAGGTTGTCCAGCCAATCCACGTCACGCTCGCGGATAAACGGCTCTTCGCTCAAACGCCAAGCCAACGACAACGAGGGGAAGAAGCCCCAGGGCTGACGGGTGAAACTGCTGGACGCATCCGCACGGAAGTTAACGGTCAGCATGTAGCGGTTGTCGTAGTTATAGAACGCACGTCCCAGGAATGCCAGACGGCGCATTCTGCCGACACTCTCGCCGGTAGGATTGTCGTTGTCTTCCGTTGTGTTGCCCAAATACCAGTTTTCCGGAATAGGATTCAGTATGCCCGCACCCGAGCCGCTCAAGCTGCCGGAATTGATTTCCTGCCATGTCTGACCAACCATAACCGAGAAATTGTGCTTGCCGATCTCACGGGCGTAGGTGATCGTCGTTTCCTCAAGCAGCGAGGTGTATTTGGCCATCGAACGCTCAAGGAAGTTCTTGTTCATCTTGTCGAACGATGAGTACTCGTAGCTGTTCTTGAACAAGCGGTGGTTGTCAAAATAGGTATCCATCGCGATGGACGGACGGATCGTCAATCCCTTAACCGGCTTGATTTCAAAGTAGATGTCACCTATCCAACGCTCTCTCTTGTCCAGCGGATAACTCTCGTTGACCATCGAGAAGGGATTCGTCACGTTCTTGAAATTCGACGAAGCGGCAATACGTCCGCTCAGGTCTTCGCCGGCACTGTTGACGCTTCCTTCCGGATAATGCGTCGGATCCCACGGAGCCATAGCCAGTGCGGCGGATATAACCGATGCACCCGGACTGCTGCTGTTGTTCATCGCATTCCGACCGGTGCTATACACAAACGACAAGTGCTCACCTACGGTCAGCCACTTGAACAGTTTTACGTCCGAGTTCAGACGGAGCGTGAGGCGCTGGTAATCACTACCGATGATTGTTCCTTCCTGGCCGAAATAAGAGGCGGAGAAAGCATAGTGACCTTTTTCGCCACCGCCATCCACGGATAGGTTGTAGTTGTGTATGAAGGCGTTCTTGTGGAATACCTCGTCCTGCCAGTCGGTATTGATCGACGAGTAGTCCAAACCGTCCGGCGTAGCAAAGGTCTGGACCACAGGGAAATACTTCGACGAACCGGTGTTATACACACTCATCCATTCGTTGAAACCGTTTTGCTTGTAATAGCCTATTTCGGCGGCTCCGTCGCGCATGGTGCCGATACGCAGTTTGGTTTCTGCCATCTCTTTGGCATCCATCAAGTCGAGCTTCTTCCAGCGGTTCTGGAATCCCCAATAGGCATCAAAATTGACGTTGACCTTGTTGTTGCCGCCCGATTTGGTGGTAATCAGGATGACGCCGTTTGCACCACGACTACCGTAGATGGCTGCAGCAGAAGCATCCTTCAGGATCTCCATCGACTTGATATCTGTCGGAGAAAGCCACTTGATATCCGTTGTGATCACGCCATCTACTACGTAGAGCGGGTCGTTGCCTCCGATGGCGGAACCGATACCGCGGATACGGATAGTCGCTGCCTCGCCGGGCTGACCGCTGCCGCTTGTTACCGTCACACCGGCAGCCCTGCCCTGCAACGCCTGATCCAGACCCGCAACGGGAGTCTTCGTTAACTGGTCGGCACTCACGCTCGTCACCGCACCCGTCAGGTCGCTCTTGCGCATCGTGCCGTAACCGACAGCCACCACTTCCTGCAGTTGTACGTTGTCCGGCTGAAGCGTCACTTTCAGCGGAGCGCTTCCCGTCACTTTCACTTCCTGCATCTTGTAGCCCATGTAGGTCACTACCAGCGTTCCGCCGATCGGCGCCTGAACGCTGAACTTGCCGTCGTAATCCGTCACGGTGCCGTTTGTCGTTCCTTTCACAATGATGTTGGCGCCGATAACCGGTTCCGGATCATCTTCCGCCATCACCACACCCGTTACGGTCTGGTTCTGAGCCCATAGACCCAGAACCATCATCGCAGCAACAGATAGCAAATAGATTCGTTTCATCACGCGGATCTTGATTATTTCACCGTCTCACCCGTTACCGTGTAGCGAACGCCGCCGCGCTCGATATAAAGCACGCCGTTCTCAATCACCTTGGTACTTTGTACTTTGTTACCTTGTACCTTGTCAATGCCGCTACCTTGTGCGTCTCTGAAGAAGAATACGTTATCCAGGAAGAAGGCTTGCATGGCTGCCTTATTCACAAAGCCGAGTTGCGTCATCGGCGCAAAGGTCTTCTCCGTGTAGTCCAGCACCACTTCGTTCCACTGGTTCGGAACCAGCGTCTCGGACGATTTGTGGAACTCGCCCTCGGGCTGAATCACCGGATAGATCTCAAACGGAGCTGCTGCCAGCGGATAAACACTCAGGTGCACTTTCTGGAAGCCGCTTAGCTCTATCTCGTTCATTGCCCAGCCGAATACGCCGTCAAGCGGAGTGACATAGTACAGCACGTTGTCACCCTCGCCCAGTGTCTTCTGGGCTACTGTTGGCGACTGCCACCACCACTCGCAGAAGTTGTTCACACTCGTTGCCTGAGCATATGCGTCGCAGAAGAGCGACTTCACGTCCGCTGCTTCCAAGGTCGGAACAGGCGCAGGAGCCGGAGCCGCCGGAGTATTGACAGAAACACTTACCGGAGCACTCTCATTGCCGGACTCATCCGATGCGATTACATTGAATACATAGGCTGTTCCGGGAATCAGGTTCGGCACGGTTACGTTCAGCGGCGCACCGCTAACGTCTGCACCTTTGCCCACTTCCGTCTCACCGTCTTTGATGATGTAGTTCACGGCGCCGGAGTTATCCGTAGCCGATACGGCTATTGTTGCACTGTAGAAATCGGCGGCTACCAGCGAAGCGGTCAAACCGACCGGAGCCTCCGTGTCTTCTGTTACGGCATCTTCGGTGTAGAAATACAGATTGCCTACCCAGAATGTCAAATTGGCGGCATTATCAATCTTGAATTGGAATATGCTGGACAGATTCAGGCCTGCAAAATCCGTTGCCAGATCCAGGTCGATGCTGTTCCACTGCTGACCTGTCAGATTAACCATTTTGCCGTGCGAGTCATCCGTTGACAAACCGGCACCGCCGTATATAGGAACCAGACGCATCGAACTGTTGCCTGCAATCCAGATATCGGCATGCAGTTTCTTCATCTTCAGACAGTTCAGCAGAAAACTTGCCATACCGAAATAGCCGCTGCCGTTCGTCACGTATTTGCGACCGAACTCGTCTTCACTGAACGCAGTGCCCGAACTCCAGTCCTCATGACTGCAGTTGGCACCGTATGTCGGGCTATAGACAGCCTTCACCTGATTGGCTGCCCACGTCGGAGCAGGAGCCGGTGCCTCGGGAGCCGTCTTCGCACCCGGATCGTCGCCCGGAGGCGTCGTTCCGCCTTCTGTCCAGTCAACAACACCTTCACCGTCAACCTTGAATACCGTCAGCACGTATTTCACGCCGCTGCAAACAACGCTGAACGAAGTCTCTTGCGCCGTGAAAATGTCCAGATGGAAGAACAGACCGGCACCGCCCTGGCTGTACTGCGAAGCCTCCAGCGAGATGTTGCCGAAGTCTGCAGACGGGAAGGCCACGTGCAATGCAGGAACACCTTCGAATATTTGCAGGTTGTTGATAAATCCGGGAGCCGGAAGCTCGGGAGATACCACGGCTTTGAATTTCTCGCCGTAGCCCTCACCTACTCCGTTTCCCAACCATTCTACGCCACTCCAATCGATGGCGAAAGACAGCATACTTGCGCACAGAAGCGCACAGAGTAAAGAAATCTTTTTCATGATACGGAAAAATTTAGTTAAACAATAAAGTTAATTGGTATTTTGTTCGTTAAACAATTCAGCATTTATGCATCCGGAGTTATTTGGTTTTCGACTGCAAAATTACTGCTTTTTTTTGACATACGCAAGAGCGGAATCACCCTCCACGGCACAAAAGTACGAAATGTATATACTATTTTATTGATGTTCAATACTTTAGCATTTTAAAAGACACAAAAAAAGTACGAATTTTGTACCTTATCTGTGGTACTTTTCTCCTCTTTATTACCTTCATTTTACCTCTATTTACGAGTCTCTATCGCGACCATTACGAGTGTGTGTCAAAAATCGATAATTGTTTTCTATTGGTTCGTCAAAAATTATCCAAAATTATCCAAAAATTCTTTATATTCGTCAACCATACAGCGAAGCAGATCGTGCCTGTATGGCTAAGAATTAAAGACAATTATCAACCTGTCTTATTGCCTTATTTTTTTATTGTTATTGTACAGTCAGGTCGCGGGGAGGTCGCGGATTTGAGTCGTAGTTGAGTCGTATTTGACGGGTAATCGGATGGTAGTTGAGGTGGGGTGGACCTTTCTTGGGCGACAGGCGGACAGGCGGACGGGCGGACACCCTTATTTATAAACTCACACACACGCGCATATGTGTATGTTTTTTAGGGAAAGGGTGTCCGCCCGGTCTACCCGGTCTACCCTTTTGCCTCTAAACTCCGGTTGGCATTTATCTCCTCTATTTCCCGTTCTTGCACCAGCTATCCACGAACTTTGCCACCAAGACACTTTTGCATATACCCTGTTTTCTTCATCACTATCCCTAACCTATTCAACGGCATCGGTTGAGAGGTTCTTTCAGATTCCGTCTCGCGGCAGACACCCTTGCCTCCGGCTGGACGCTTCCCGCTATAAGGGCGCGTTAGGGACTTACACACGTTAGAATACATTCGTGCCGGACGAACATACATAAAGAGCCCCGCTAAGCGAGGCTCTTTATGTGTAGAAGAGTGATAGAATTAGTAAATCACTATCGGATCAGTTATTTCTTCTCCGGTATGAATTCCTTTCAAACCACCTCCACTGACATTGCCTGCCATGAGCATATCAGTAGTTACACATTCGATAACTTGTATCATAGGACGATTGTATGTTTTCATAACTGTGTCAATTTTAGAGGTTAATAATTATTTAATCAATTGTCCTTGGGCGTTATACGTCTTACCCTCACGGATAATCAAGAGTTGTCCGTCACGAAGAATCTTAGCATTTTGCACGTTATCCATCGTATTCTCAATGCCGGTTGCAACTTCCGTCTCTTGGTAATTGAATACCACTTTAGCGACATGACGCGGAGCCCCCGAAGCTGCACTCGGGAAGTTCAGCACGAAATAAGCACGGAGCGCTGCCATCGTCTGGTTTTCGGGCAGGTCAGAAATCGCATACAGGTACTGATCCGGGCCTAAGACATAGGCATTTGTTAAAGCGTGCAGAGCCGCGCCATCCATCGGCGCATAGATACCATAGTATTTCGCATAACTATCTGCATCAGCAGGATGGAGAGTTTGACTTACGGTAACATCCGTAAATACTGGATTTGCAACATCTGCACTCGGCTCATAGAGATAAGGAACACCAGCCTCAATAGCCTCTGCATTGACGAAGTTGATACGCAGGTCTTCGTTCTCCTTGACAATCGTATTCTGCAATTTGGTCAGATGCCCCGGCAGCTTAGCTGCAGTCTGTGCTGCATCTACATCAAATGGCAGAACTAAAGTATATAGGTTGTCGGCCGTGAACGAACGGTTGATGCTGACTGCTGCCATCGTTTCGTTGTTATGTGCTGCAAGAGCGGAAGTGTTATCTTGTGACTCATAAATAGCCATTACACTCGGCTCTTGATTTTCAGAACCCACCATATAGGTAAAGTTGAAGTTATGACCATATCCTGCTCCACGTACATCCCACATACAGTTGAGCAATACGTTATCCTCATAGGTGTCGGTGGTGGTATATGTAGCCGTATGGCCTGCTCCATAACCGGTTAACTCATGTGCTACGCCTGCAATATTAATGAACGTCACAAAACCAACCATGTTTTTGTCGGTGGTAAGAGAGAATGTGAGATGTTGATCTACGTCGCGAGTAACGGAATAAGTCAGAAGGATATTGCTCTCCGTCGGAGGAGTAGCCACTGCATAGCCGTGCCATGTAGCCTCGGTTAATGCATCTACCACTGTGATAGCGCAGGTGGCGTAAACAGAGTTGTCCGAAGTCAGTTTAGCAGTAATAGTTGCTGTTCCTGCGGTATGAGCAGTTACCACACCGTCTGATACGGTAGCTACAGAAGCATCCGAAGTCTCCCATGTTAGCGCACGGTCAGTGGCGTAAGCAGGTGTGAAAGTCGGCGTTAATGTCAGAGTATGTCCTACCAGCAGTTTGGCTGAGCTTTGACTCAACGTAATAGACGTTACCGATACGGATTCATCGCAAGCAACGGCATACTCTGGACGAACATTCTGCATTTGATTGTAAGTAACTTCGCCCACACCGGCAAATACAACGTACAACGGAGTACCGAAATACGGTTCGCCTTCCGATTCCATAGTCACTGACAGAGTATGGTTGCCGTCCGAAAGGACACCCTGGTTGCGGACATCTTTGACAAGTATGTTCTCCGGACGATAGAACACCGTACCGCCAAAGTCACTCATCTCTTCCGCCGAGCGGACGGTCAGCGTGTACTCGTTCACAGCCGAGCGTTTCATTGTTACATAAACGGTATGATCACTTGCTGTCATTTCCGTATTGCAATAGGTAGTACCTAATGCGCGGAAGTTGGCAGTGAGGTTCATTGTTGCGTCAACAGTAGCATTGAAAGTGGCATTGGTGTTGCCGTTCGACCAGTCAACGAAGATGTATCCGTCATTGGCAACAGCAGAGAAGGTCACTTCCGTTCCGTCTGCCACCATTCCTCCTTCGGGAGCCAGACCTGTTTCGGTAACGACTACGGATGCTGTTCCGAACGAAGCGTTGTTGGCAGTAGCCGAAACAGCCTGCAAGCCGGCAGCCGTCTTCCAGAAATAAACGTTGTCCAAAGCTACTTTTCCAGTGATGGCATCAAAGGCCTCAAACTTAAACCAACGAACATTATCCACATTTGCACCGGCTACAAACTCGCTCAAAGGAATATCGAAACTCTTCCATCCGCTTCCGTCGTGCGACAAACGTAAGTCTCCGGTTCTTCCTCCGTCATTAATGCGGATAAGAATCGTATTACATGCTTGCAATGACCAAATATCAATGTGCAGATACTCCATAGCGGATGCATCCACACCCATTCCTGAACCGCGATATTCCGATTGGGCAATGATGGCATTGGCACCATCATCGTACATACCCCATGTTGTGAATACCGGGGCAGATCCGGAACGGTCGTAAATGAGACAATTGTCTCCGCTAATGTTTTTCTCCATATAGACAGGCATTCCTGCGAAACCATCTTTGTCAAACGAATGTTCCAGAATTGAAGCAAACGCATCGCAATAAATCGGGCGAATTTCTTTTCCTGTT
>JAFPJV010000100.1 GCA_017425065.1 Paludibacteraceae bacterium | reverse complement strand
GTCCTGACGACGGCGAAGATGTCGCGCAACAAAGCCAAACGTGCAGGCAACGAGGGTGTGAGCAACACCATCCCGTACGTCATTTACGACGAGGAATCCGGCAAGCCGCAGAACCGAATCACCGTCGTGGGCAACCCGACGCTGGAGGACGTAGAGACCATAATGATCGGTGTGCGCAACAATGGACGCGCCGAGCATACGGCGGAGATATGGGTCAACGAGATGCGACTCAGCCAGTTCAACGAGCAGGGCGGCGTAGCAGCGATGGCAAATGCATCGCTGGCAGTCAGCGATATAGCCCAACTCAATGTAGCGGGACGGTTGGAGACTGCGGGCTACGGCTCTATCGAAGCCAATGTGCTCAACCGCAACATGGAGAACTTCTACCAGCTGTCTGTCTCCGCAGCACTGGAAGCCGGACGTCTCTTCCCCGAACCTGCCAAACTGCAGATCCCGCTCTATGTGTCGTACACCAACGAGACGACATCGCCCGACTTCGACCCGCTGGATACCGATATCAAGCTCAAAGAGACGCTCGAGACCTACGAGACCAAAGAAGAACGTGATTCCATCAAGCAGATGTCGAATACCGTGCATGAGTCCACATCGTTCTCCGTGACCAACATGAAGGTGAATATCAAGTCCAAGAAGCGCAATATGTTCTACGACCCCGCCAACTTCACGATATCGGCGGCGTACAACAGCCAGAAGGAACATACACCCGAGATGGAAATCAACGAGACAACCGACCACAAAGGCTCTTTCAACTATGCCTACAGTTTCAATCCCAAACCATGGGAACCCTTTGCCAAGGTCGAGAAGGTGGCGAAAGTGAAGCTGCTCAAGGAAATGAATTTCTACTACCTGCCTCAGTCGTGGTCGTTCTCTACGAATATGCACCGCACTTTCTCCCAGATGAAGATGCGCGACCTCACGGCGGACGCCGGCTCTCAGATGGATCCGACCTTCAGCAAGGACTTCACGTGGGACCGCAACGTTGATATCAAGTACGACCTGACGAAGAACATGAAGTTCTCCTTCCAGTCGGCAATGAATGCCATTATCGACGAGGGGGCATACACGCCCGAAGTGCTCAAAGGACAGTACTTCGATGCCGAGTTCAACCATAACCAGTACGAGGCATGGAAAGACACTATCCAGCGCTCCTTGGCGAAGTGGGGATCGCCTTACACCTACCAGCAGGTCTTCACCGCCAGCTGGAATGTGCCGTTCAACCGCGTGCCGTATCTCGAGGCGCTCTCGGCAAACGCTTCCTACAACGCCAACTACAACTGGGCGCGAACCGCTTCCAGCAAGGTCGATACCGATCTGGGTAACACCGTCTCTTCCGTCCAGTCGTGGCAAGTGGACGGAGGACTGAATCTCGAGACGCTCTATGGCAAGTCCAAGTACTGGAAGGAAATGACGCAACGCTATACCGGCCGTCAGAACCGCCGCAACTTCAAGCCGCGTACGTTCAACCAGACCATCGTTGCCGAGAAGGGCAAAACGGTGGAGGTGGCTCACCGGCTCAACTCCGAACTGCTTGTCGTCACCGTAACGGACAGCGCCGGACATAAACTGCCTGTCTCTTTCAAGACCGACGGCAACACCAAGATACAGCTCACGCCCAAGGAGGATTGTGCTTCGGCGCAAGTAAGTATCAGCACCAAAGACCCGAACGAACGCACGCCGGCACAGGTGGCAGGCGACATGTTTGCTTATCTGGGAACCATGATACGTCGCGTGCAGATCACTTACCGTGAGACCAACTCCATGACGCTGCCCGGCTTCTGGCCCGAGGCGGGATTCATGGGGCAGCGCAAGGTCAACGGCACCTATGCACCGGGCTTTGACTTCGCCTTCGGATTCATCCCGTCCGACATGGTTGCTCGGGCAAAAGAGAACGGATGGCTCTCCGGCGACACCAGCGTTATCCAGCCTGCTGCACGCGCCACGACCAGCGACTTTGATATCAAACTCACCCTCGAACCGCTGCCCGGATTGAAGATCCAGGCGACCGGCAAACGCTATCTGGCGAACTCCACGTCTATCATCTATTCCTACGACCAGCCGCAGGAGAACATGTCCGGCTCGTTCAATATTACGTGGTGCGCCATCGGAACGCTCTTCCAGAAGATCGGTTCTCAGGAGGAGAACTTCCAGAACGACGCCTTCGACCAGTTCCTGCTCAACCGCAACGTCCTGCGCGACCGCGTGGAGCAACAGTATGTCAATGCCATCTATCCCGACGCAGGCTTCCTGCGCGGAAGCGTCTTTGCCGGACAACGCTTCAACAGCAAGAACGGACACGTCTCCAACAACTCCGCCGACGTGCTCGTGCCCGCCTTCCTGTCGGCTTATACCGGCATGAATCCGGAGAAGATGAACCTCAACCCGCTGCTCGGCATACTGCGTATCCTGCCTAACTGGTCTGTCACCTACGACGGTCTCGGCAAACTGCCGTGGATGCGCGACCACTTCAAGTCCGTCACGCTCACCCATGCTTATACCTGTAAGTACGCCATCGGCTCCTACGGCTCCTATTCCACATGGGTGCCTGCTGCCGGAGAGAACGGCAAGATGATCGGCTTCGTACGCGACGTCACGACCGACCAGCCTGTGCCCAGCTCCGCCTACGATATCGCCAATGTCACCATCACCGAGGCGTTCTCGCCGCTCATCGGACTCAACCTGACGATGAAGAACTCGCTCAGCGTCAAAGCCGAGTACCGCAAACAGCGTAACCTCGCGCTCAACGTCACCAGCGTGCAACTCACCGAAGGACATACCTCCGAGTTCGTCATTGGTGCAGGTTATACCATCAAGAACCTCAACTTCGTCGCCAAGAAGAAAGACGGTGTCCAGAAGAAAGTCAGCAACGACCTCAAACTGCAAGTCGATGTCTCCTACAAGGACGTCAAGACCTTGCTGCGCAAGATCGACGAGGGTATCACGCAGGCATCCAGCGGCAATAAGGTGCTCGCTATCAAGATATCCGCCGACTATGTGCTGAGCCAGAAGATCAATCTGCAGCTCTTCTACGACCATCAGGGAACGACGCCGCTCATCTCGTCCTCCTATCCCGTCAAGGCGGACAACGTAGGTATCAATATCAAACTCATGCTCACCCGATAAACGGACCAACGACTAACGACTAACGACCAACTCAAAATAGGAATCCTCGGTCCCGAGTCCTCCGGCAAGACGACGCTCGCACGCTATTTGGCGGCACGATATAAAGGAACGTACGTGCCCGAGTATGCGCGCGCGTATGTGGAGCAAAAAGGCTCTACCGACGTCACCTACGACGAACTCTGCCACATCGCCCAACACCAAATCAACCAGCTCCAAGGTCTATCAGCGAACGAAGAGAGCGGTCTATCAGTGAAACGGTCTATCAGTGAAACGGTCTATCAGCCGCAGGCGGTCTTCTTCGACACCGAACTCATCGTCACCAAGGTCTGGTTCCAGTACGCTTTCGGTCGCGTGCCGGAATGGTTGGAAGAGGCGGTACGGCGCTATAAGATGGATGTCTATCTGCTCACAGTGCCCGACATACCATGGATCCCTGATCCCGCACGCTCCAACGGCTCCGACGCCATCCGCCGGGAACTATTCAACCGCTACGAGCAGGAGATACAAGCGCTGGGCGTACCGTACTATATTATCACGCATGTGTAATGGACACAAACAAAAGCAGCAGACCGAACGTCTGCTGCTTTTGCTTTAGTTATGTGTGCGCGCTAACTGTTACGTCTCGGTCACAGACCGTTAGTCTTTGAACTTGGCGCAGAGGAACTCGCGGTTCAGACGGGCTATATTCGCCAGCGAAACGCTCTTCGGGCACTCGGCAGCGCAGGCACCCGTGTTGGTGCAGTTGCCGAATCCGAGTTCATCCATCTTGGCAACCATCGCTTTCGCGCGGGCTGCAGCTTCTATCTTGCCTTGCGGCAGCAGGGCGAGCTGCGACACCTTGGCGGCAACGAACAGCATGGCGGAGCCGTTCTTGCAGGCTGCAGCACATGCGCCGCAACCGATACAGCTGGCTGCATCCATCGCCTCGTCGGCTACGGGTTTCGGGATAGGTATGGCGTTGGCATCGGGCACTCCGCCGGTGTTGACGCTCACGAAACCGCCTGCCTGCATGATCTTGTCGTACGCACCGCGATCCACCATCAGGTCTTTGATCACGGGGAACGCACGGCTGCGCCACGGCTCCACGGTGATTGTCTCGCCGTCGTGGAACTTGCGCATGTGCAGCTGACAGGTCGTGATGGCGCTGTCGGGGCCGTGCGGATGTCCGTTGACGTACATCGAGCACATGCCGCAGATGCCTTCGCGGCAGTCGTGATCGTAGGTAACTGGATCTTTATGCTCAGCGACGAGTTGTTCGTTGAGGATGTCGATCATTTCCAAGAACGAAGCACCTTGGAAGACGTGCTTGAGTTCGTAGGTCTCAAAATGACCTTGTGCTTTCGGGCCCGCTTGTCTCCATACGCGAACCTTGATATCAATATACTGATCCATGATTGTATTTGTTTTGTTTAGTGTTGAGCGTTTAGTGTTGAGTGTAGTTTTTTGAGTTTATAGTTTATAGTAGTTTATTGTTTTAAGTTTTCAGTAGGAAGAAAACTTCGCTGCAAACCAGACAATAATCTGGCTGTATCAGCGATTAAAGTTTCCATGTTATGGAACTCTTCAATAGAAATATAATTTTCTTCTTGAGCGACTTCCAACTGACTCATTACTTCCATCAAAGACCCATAAGCTATTTCAATGAAATGGATTTTATCTTTGGTAGAAAAACGAGTCATACCTTCAGCGATATTCGAGGTTATAGAAACGGCTGCACGTCGAAGTTGGTTGCATAGAGCAAACTGTTCCTCCTTCGGGAAATGCTTTATCAGGCGGTACACCTGCATGCGGACTTCTTTTGCCTTTACGTATGCAACTAAACTCCTGTAACCGAAAAACTCCATAACTACTATCTACTTAAAACTTTCAACTTCTCTAAACACTAAACTCTAAACTCTCAACTTTGAAATTAGTTCTTGTAGTTGCGGGTCTTTCTTTCCGTAAACTCATAATCCAGCGGCTCTTTGACGAGTTGGGGCTCTTTGTCTTCGCCCATGTAGCGCCAGCATCCCACGTAGGAGAACTTGTCGTCCTGACGGAGGGCTTCGCCTTCCGGCGTCTGGTACTCCTCGCGGAAATGACCGCCGCAACTCTCCTCGCGATGCAGCGCATCCACAGCCATCAGGCGGCCTATCTCGATGAAGTCCGCCAGGCGGAGCGCTTTCTCCAGCTCGTTGTTCAGGCTGTTCGCCTCGCCCGGGATATAGACGTTGCTCCAGAACTCTTTCTTCAGCGCGTCGATCTTCTCGATAGCCGTTTTGAGGCTTTCTGCCGTACGACCCATGCCGACGAAGTCCCACATGATAAGACCCAGCTCCTTGTGGATCGAATCGACGGAACGCTTGCCCTGGATAGCCATCAGGCGGTCGATCTTGTCCTGTACGGCTTTCTCTGCCTCGGCAAACTCCGGCAGGTCGGTACTCATACGCGGCACGCCGATCTGGTCGCTCAGGTAGTTCTGAATCGTATAGGGCAGCACGAAGTAGCCGTCTGCCAAGCCTTGCATCAGCGCCGAAGCACCCAGACGGTTGGCGCCGTGGTCGGAGAAGTTGGCTTCGCCGATGCAGAACAGACCCTTGACGCTCGTCTGCAACTCATAGTCCACCCATATACCGCCCATCGTGTAGTGGATGGCGGGGAAGATCATCATCGGGTTCTCGTACGGGTTCTCATCCACGATCTTCTCGTACATCTGGAAGAGGTTGCCGTATTTCTGTGCCACGACATCCTTGCCCAGGCGCTGGATAGCGTCGGAGAAGTCGAGGAAGACAGCCAGTCCGGTGTTGTTCACGCCATAGCCTTTGTCGCAACGCTCTTTGGCGGCACGCGAAGCCACGTCACGCGGCACGAGGTTGCCGAAGGCGGGATAGCGGCGCTCCAGGTAGTAGTCGCGATCCTCTTCGGGGATGTCGCGTCCTTTTATCTCGCCGGCTTGCAGACGCTTGGCGTCCTCCAGTTTCTTCGGCACCCAGATACGTCCGTCGTTACGCAGCGACTCGGACATGAGCGTCAGCTTCGACTGGAAGTCGCCGTGCTTCGGGATACAGGTCGGGTGGATCTGTGCGTAGCAGGGGTTGGCGAACAACGCGCCGTGGCGGTACATCTGCATGGCGGCAGAGCCGTTCGAGGCCATCGCGTTGGTGGAGAGGAAGAAGGTGTTTCCGTATCCGCCCGAACCTACTACTACGGCGTGCGCGAAGAAGCGCTCGATGCGGCCGGTGACGAGGTTGCGGGCGATGATGCCGCGTGCACGCGGTTCGCCTTGCTCGTCCTTGATGAGCACGATGTCGAGCATCTCGTAGCGTGTGTACATCTTCACTTTGCCTTTGCCTATCTGGCGGCTCAGGGCGCTGTAGGCGCCGAGCAGCAGCTGCTGGCCTGTCTGACCCTTGGCGTAGAACGTACGGCTCACCTGTGCGCCTCCGAACGAACGGTTGTCGAGCAAGCCGCCGTACTCGCGGGCGAAGGGAACACCTTGTGCCACGCACTGGTCGATGATGTTGTTGCTGACTTCGGCCAGACGATAGACGTTGGCTTCGCGGGCGCGGTAGTCGCCGCCCTTGATTGTATCGTAGTAGAGACGATAGACGGAGTCACCGTCGTTCTGGTAGTTCTTGGCTGCGTTGATACCGCCCTGTGCGGCGATGGAGTGGGCACGACGGGGCGAATCCTGGATGCAGAAGTTCAGCACGTTGAATCCCATCTCTGCCAGCGAGGCGGCTGCCGAAGCACCCGCAAGGCCGGTGCCGACAACGATCACGTCCAGACGACGTTTGTTGGCGGGATTGACGAGTTTCTGATGGTTCTTGTAGTTGGTCCATTTCAGTTCCAGCGGACCGGCAGGTATCTTGGCCATCTCCGGCGTGATAACGGGAGTGGCGGCTTCCTTGAGCGCGTCTGCGGCTTTCGTAACGGCAGCTTCGGCTACGTCCAGCGCAGCTTCGGCGGCCATGACGGCTACTTTCTTGACGGTATTCTTGGCAGCTTCCAATATGTCTTCATTCTTTGCCATAATAATCTTCAAATTTTAAATTTTCAAATCTTCGAATCTTCAAATCTTCGAATTGCGTTAGCATATCATCCCGATGCCTACGCCGAGGTAGTAGCATACAACGACCATGAAGGGCAGTACGACGAGCGTAGCGACGATGGTGCCGATCACTTTGATACGTTTCATCCAGACGAGGTTGTTCCAGCCGAGCGTGTGGAGAGCCGACCACACACCGTGGTTCAGGTGGAGCCAGAGTGCGCAGAGCCAGATGAGGTACAGCGCGCAGTAGATCTGCCCAGAGACGGGCGTGGTGAAGAGTGCAATGACGTACTGTGCACCCTTGGTCGCCAGCTCTACGGGAGCCGTCGCACCGTGGGTGATCTCGGCGAGCTGCATCTTAAACCAGAAGTTGTAGAGGTGGAGCAGCAGGAAGCCGATCACGGTGATACCGAGCACGAGCATGTTCTCCGATTCCCACTCGACGCCCTCTTTCTTGCCCGACACGGCGTAGCGGTCGTTGCCGCGTGCCGCACGGTTCTGGATCGTCAGATAGATCGCGTAGCAGAAGTGCACCAGCACCAGGAATGCCAAGCCCAGTGTGCCGATTAGCGCATACCAGTTGGCTCCCAAAGCTCCGCAGATAAAGTCGTACCACTCTTCCGAGAAGACCAGTACGAGGTTCATACAGCCATGGAAGAGCAGAAACAAAACCAAGGCCAGGCCGGAAATACTCATAATGAATTTACGGCCGATAGATGAATCTTTAAGCCACATAAAAATAGAATGTTTTTAATGATATATTGTTTTTCAATTGTCACTTTGTACTTTGTCCTTTGTACTTTGTACCTTGGAACAGCGGTCCGTACTCTGTGCTGAGCATGAACTCGAGATTCCTTTCCTCGGGACTCAAGCGCTTCTCGGGCATAGAGGAACTGCTATATTCCCATTTGTAAACCGTCTCGCCTTTCTTGTTGATATAGCGCCATTGCGTCCAGTCGGAATTGTTAATCAATGCTAAACCGTTGATGAAGTGGGTGTAGAAAAATTCGCCCTCTTTGAGGCTGAACAAAGTCTCGCCTTTCTTGTTGATGCACTCAAGACGCGAATCCGAGCTCTTCTGTACAAATACTACATCGTCATAGAAATAGCCGGCACTATAGTAGCGACACGGGATTACTTCCTCGCCCTTGGTATTGATATAGCCCCCTTTGCCGTTCTTTTCTACCAGAGCCAAGCCGCAAGTGAAAGGTAGAATATCATCGTATTTGGCACTTACCAGCTCATTGCCGTTCTTATCCATCATGCCGTATTTGCCGGTGGAAGAATTGTAGATACGTACACGTCCTTCGCCCATGTTAGACAAGCTTTTCTTTTGATAATCAATCAAGAAGTTGCCCTTCTTGTCGATAATACCGAAACGACCGTTTTCATCTATTACCACAGCGATGCCGCCTGCAAAATTTCCTTCATTGTTGAATTGCTCCTGAATAACCACTTTGCCGTCTTTGTCCAAGTAGCCATACTCCTTGCCGTCTTCGGAAAACGCAATCAAGCCGTCTTCTGAGTTATAACCAAGCCAATCATATTCTGCCGGAATAACGACTTTCCAGTTCTCATCGTACATACCGTACTTGCCGTCTTCTTTGAAGCGGATACGATTGTAGCAGAAATTATCGTCCCAAGGGAACGGATCGGGAATGACGCTCTTGCCGTCCTTGTCGATGAATTGCTCTTCCTTGTCCTCTGCTACCCTTGCCCAGCCGCAGGAAAAATAGGAGGCAAAAGAGTAGTTTGTCGAAATGACCATCTTGCCGTTCTCGTCGATGTAGCCTCTGAGCGCTGAGCCGTCTTCGCAAGCCCACCAGCGTTTGTCTTTATTGGTTTCAACTGTACCTCCGTCGCCATCGCAACTTGTCAGCAGCACAAGACCTACCAATGTCGCCAGAAAAAATGTAACTTTTCTCATAATTTTTTAGTTTTTTAATTATGTCTATAATTAGTTAGATTTCAATTCACGCTGCAAAGGTACTACTTTTTTTGCATATATGCAAATAAAAATGGAAAATTGACAATGGAAAATGGGAAATGACTTATTTTATGCCTCAAAAGGTCGAGTGGCTCGACACCCAAATAAGTGGCTCGACACCCAAATAAGTGGCTCCGGTGCCGGAAAAGTGGCTCGACACCCAGATAAGTGGCTCCGGTGCCGGAAAAGTGGCTCGACAGGCGGAGATGTGGCAAAATGCGACCGAAAAGCACGATTTCTTAGGGACATTATTCGGTGCTATTCGGACTTGCTCGGGCTTTGGTTGGCTTAACAACCTACTTATTACCTAGTTTTAACCTACTTATGACAAAGTTATCACCTATTTATCACCTATTTATCACCTACTAATAACCTACTTATCACCTACTAATAACCTACTCTAATCTCGAAAGACAAGAACACCACACGACCTCCCCATAAGGGGGGAGGCACAGCACACGACCTCCCCATAAGGGAGGGAGGCACACCACACGACTGACCCACAAGGGAGGGAGGCTTATAAAAAATGCCTGCCGGATTTCCGACAGGCACCTTTGCAACAACTATAAGTCATTTATCGCACCTCTTGCCCTGTGAGCAAATAGGTCTTGTCGCCGGCTTTGAGTAGCAGATGACCGTTGATGAACGATTTTTGGGGTCCGTTTTCCGAACTCGGCAGGACGTTTTCTTCGATATCGGTATAATAAGGCGCCTCCGGATCCATGGGGATAATAGGCGGAGTCGGAGTGATCTCATTGCCGCCTTCCTGCAATTCGCCCGGATAGCCGGTTGTAGCAAAAGCACCGGTATAGACGTGCAGCGGCGTGCCTTGCTCGTTCAGGACTGAAAGGACATAGTTGTAGCGGGTGGCAACATCCAGACCTGTCACCTTGAACGACAAGGTGTAAGGCAACTCATTTTCCTCTTGTTGCTCTTTGCGTTGCGGAGCAGAGAAATTGATAGCCAACAATTGTCCTTTTGCACCGAGCGTCAACTTACAGAATACTTCTCCATTCTTGTAGATGTCTATCTGATACGAATGTGCGGCGCTGTCCGTAGGCCATGTAAAATCTGCTGTTGTCTCGGCGGGATCTACGATCACGGTGCGTTGGATCATTGCGGAGTCGGGCACATCGGACATACGGAAACGTCCCCAGTACGGATGTTCGCGATAAAGTTTGCGGCTGTCCGGCAACACGCTCAACCATGCGCTGTCCGGTATATCCACGAGTGTTCCTTCAGACACAGCCGGCGGAGTCGCTGCCCAGACGGCGATATGCGTAATAGCGCTGTCACCCCTGAATGCATCATCGCCGATAAGCACGACGCTTTTCCCGATAGACAAGTCCTTGAGCGACGACCAGCCTGCAAACGCGTTCGTGCCGATAGATACCACTTTGTCGGGAATGACGAGGCTGTCTTGCAGTACAACACTCGCGAATGCACTTCCGCCGATCATCGTCAGCTCTTTGGGCAGCACGATTGAGTCCAAGTTCGGACAACCGGCAAAAGCATTGTCGCCTATCGTGCTGATACCGTCGGGCATCTCCACCCGCGTAAGCGCCGTACAACCATTGAAAGTGGATGAGTTGATGGCGGTTACTTTCTCCGGTATAGCGATGTGCTTTATTTTCGAGCAACCCTTAAACGCCTCCTGGTGAATAGCGGTTAGCGTGGATGGCAGAATGACCGTATCCAGACTGTTATTGCCGGAAAAAGCTCCGGCGCCGATGTATTTGCAGCCTTCGGGAAGCACGATTTTCTTCATGCGTACCTGCTGACATAGTTGGGCGGGTACAAACTCCACATCCGGCCCGAAGATAAAATCCCCATTCCAATAACAGTACAGATTATAGAACACTTTCGATGAAGCAGGTGGGGTCTTGGCATTCCAGACGATGACCGGACTATAGTGAATGCACCACGATATCTGTTTATTAGAACGGAAAGTGGCTGGGAAAAACAGCGTGTCCCGAAGAGGAATAGTGGCCACACTATTTGGGTCGTATGCTTCCGGTTCGCCGTCAAAAATACTTCCGGCTATCTCCTCCAAGCAATCCGACCACCGGACAGATTTCAAACTATAGCAGTTCTGGAACGCCATCTGACCGATATATTTCACCCCTTTGCCCAAATCGCATTTCACCATCGTCGTGCAGTTGCTGAAGGCGTTTTGACCTACCGTGTCCACCGAGTTCGGCAGTTGCATTTCTTTTAGCTGATAGCAGTTCTCGAATAGGTTCGCCGGGATCTTCGTCACACCTTCAGGGATCTCGCAGGCCGTCAGATTCCACCAATCCCGGAATGTAGCACCGCTGAATCCGGTCAAACCCTCCGGCAGACTAATCGTCTTGCACGAGTTGTAGGGATAATAGGTCTTGTAACTCGTCGCCCATGACGACTCCTGCAGAACCTGTTTATTCCACCACAAACTATCCACCGTGTTTTTCAACACCCCGTAACCCTCAATGGTCATGTGCGCCGTCTCCGTGTCGTAACTCCACGTCAGGTGTTCGCCGCAGACGCCTTCATACACCTTCGCGTTCATGCTGTCTACCAATAGCAGGAAAGCAACCAAGAAAGATAATTTGTTTTTCATAACATTTAGAATTTGAGTGCAAAATTACTATAATTTTTTGATATATGCAAATTTTATTTATTCTACCCCGTAACACCGGCATGGATAAGCAGAGTGACCGTATGGGTTATAAGGTGCGATACGGTATGAAATTTTTATGCCGAAGTCAAATGGATTTCTGGAAGACACAAGCCGTATTCCTTGGCGTCTGGCGGCCACAACAGGCGTCAGAATGCGATGGAGCGGAAAGCCGTCTCGTGTGTCAGAGAGCATGATAAGCGACATGCGCTCTAACTGATCCGCAGAGATTTTGGAGAAACAGTAGTCGAAATAAACACCGACAGAGAGGTAGGACTTGGTGCGCTTTCCGCTATGAATCCGGATGTCGTATCCTAACTCAGTTGCTAACCAATACTGCACCTTCGGCAGCGATTGGATTGTGCCGTTTTGCGCTTCCCTGAACGAAGGTGAGGCGGCAAGCGGATAGGAGTTATAGACCCGGTTGTCCTGAAGCGGATAATACACCGACAACGCGGCATTTTCTGCCGTTTCGCTCCAACGGCAATGAAGCGGGAATGCGATTTTAGGACCGCAATAGAGATAGAAGTGCTTTTTGGCAAGTGCCAACTGGACAGGTATGCCGACCGACCAAGTGGTGTAACTCTCATGCAAGTGACCGATGGAGTAATCCACTTGCATAGGATCGTTCTCTACATCTATGACGGAATAAGTATCCGTATAATCCGTTTTGCTGTATCCGGCTTGACTGCGATCCACCGTAGCAGCAACACGCAGACCCACGATATGAGAACCATGGAACGCATAACTGATTTGTATGCCGCCATGTAGCCCCGGAACAGGCGAGACATAATGACATTGCGCATTATAGTTCGCCATCCCTGCGCGAAGTCCGACTTCGAACAAGTGCTCCGCGTGTGCCGCAAGGGACAAAGCTGTAAATAATATGATCAGTTGGACATATTTCACGGTATCATTCTTTTTTGAGTCCAGATATGTTCTCCTTGTTCAAACCGATATAGGTAAAAACCATGTGTTACTTGGGCTTCTGTCACTTCCTCTCCGCGGCTGTTGTAGATGTGTACTTGCGCAGGCGTTTCTTCGATGGAATCGAATATTTCGAGGATATTCGACCAGATAATCTCTTCCTGATCCAATGTGACGCGGAGTTGGAAAATGCCGTTTAGTTTGTTTTGCTCGGAGTAATCGTCTATTGTTGCGCCCGGAATAGCTTGTTTGTCTTTGTACCACTGGAAAGCCGTAGCTGTCCGGTCTGGAAAAATGCGTCGTAGCGCGACGTTGTCGCAGAGTAACTGCCAGTCGTATTTATTGACAATAATCGGATACAGCCGTTCGCAATGGACAGTGTCCAAGGTATAAATAAACAAAATGCTGTCGCAGCCGCGCGGACTGGTTTCCAATACCTCTTGCGTGGATGGCTCATCAAATAGCACGCCGTGCCACGAGAACGGCATAAGCGTGTCGCAGACGACCGTATCAATCGGAGCGTAGAGGAGATCAGGACAGCATAATTCAGTATGAAGCGTATAGACTCCTTTTTTAATCTCACAGCCGTATTTGTTCTTGTAAATAATCTCATAGGTAGTATCTTTATAGAAAATCGTGTCGTGCCAATGAAACGGCATAAGGGTGTCACAGACGGTGATTTCGTCGAATTCATCGACTCTTTCCGGGCAAGGAGGTGTGCAGTCTTTAACCGTAAGATGAAACGGCTCACTCATTGCGCGGCAATACCGTTCGGTTTCTACATCCACGTCAGCGGAAGTAACGCAGAGCCGATACCATCCGTCGTCTGTCAGTTTGACGGAGTCAAAAGTCAGTTGCTCGCCCAAGACGACATTTGTCCATCCGTCGCTATTGAACGGCAAACTGTCCGGCGCGTATTGCCAGAGGTAATTATAAGGTTCCTTAAAACCGCCTCCTCCAATGACGGAGGCCTCGAAAATATACGATGAATCCATGCAAATCTCATGACCGGAGAGAATAGAGACAACCGGATTGCAGAGCCGTATATCGATATCATCCATCGCAAAATCGTTGCCGCTAGCGGCATTTTCGTCATTAAAGATAGACAACCGAATCAAACTAACTCCTTCGGGCACATGGAACGATGCCCCGACCAGATGCCACGGAGCGGACATAGTTGTTGTTATACCGTATTGCTGATAATCAGCGGGAGCCGGCTCTATCGGCCCCGAGGATTGTTCCCAGATTGTGCTGCCGGTCAATTCGTCTTGGATAAGGAAACGTACTTTAGGGCGGGCGAAATTATGTCCGGGTTCCAGTACATTTGCCACATAGGCGGAGAAAGAGAGATCCAACTCGTGGCAGACAGGAAAAGTGGTCGTATAAAAAGCGTCTTTTCCTCCGATTCCATCGACTTCTAACAGGTACCCGCGCGTGTAATCATTAGGATAGGTGTGGTCGTCTTGTATGAACCATTGAGAAAACAAATTGTCCGTAGTACTGCTTTCCCAATTATTCTTCCATCCGTGTTTGGCGACTACAAACTTGCCGCTGGAGACCCATGAAAGAACATTGAATACTTGCCGATAGCGTGAACTCATCGTGGTCAAAGGCGTTTGGCTGGTAGTAGGGTCGGAAGGATCGTTGCCGCCGAAATCTTCGCGGAAAAGGAGCGTGCCACGCGGACAAACATTCTCGGAGATCTCATCCGGCCAAGTAAATTTGAAAGGAGTGCATCCGCCTTCAATTTTCTCCATATACACGGGATCGCTGGTAAGCCATCGTTCCGGCATTTCCAATTCGTCTTCCCGTGCTACGGAAACGCGGTACCAACCTTCTTGGAAGACAGCCGGACGCTGGGTGTAGCCATATTGTGAATTACCACCGATAAAAAACGTGCTCCATGATTGCCCGTCCGCAGAATATGCATATATAAAACGGGGAGAATTGCCGAAAGAACCGTCATCGGTGAACTCCGGTTTGAAGTTAATGAAGGGGTTCGCCGTGCAGATTGCATCAGCAGAAGTTTGCAGCACAATGGATGACTCGGCACGTAAAATGCCACTCATCGTGCCTAAAATGCACAAAACCGAAACAATATTAGATTTTAATTTGCACATATGGAAAAAATGTGTTAATTTTGCAGCGTAAAAATACGTTTTGAAATTCGGTGCAAAATTACTGCTTTTCCTTGATACGTGCAAATTTTGCAGTTGTACGAGTGGTGTTTGACGTGTTTTGTAAATTATTGTAAACAAGCAAATTATATTTTTGTATGAAAAATAAAGTTGTACGCAATGGATTTTTGCTGCTTTTAGGGCTGTTTTTTTCGGTTCCGTCATGCCAAAAAGCGTCTCAACCCGCCTGTTTGAGGCTTCAGGAAGAGCGTCTTTTGGTGTGGGAAGATCCGGACAGCGCATGGGCGGTTTTGCAGAAAATAGACACCTTAAAGCTTCCTGCGCGCGAGCGCGCGATATATAGTATGGAATCTCAGCTGGCAATATCGCGCATGCACCATACTCCTTATTATACGGAAGCGATTGAGCATCTGTTGCCCGTTCTGGAGGAAAGCGGCGACGCGCTGGCTATAGGAGAGGCCTACTATATGTTGGGTATGTCGTCCAACCACACGAGTCATTACGAAGCCTCGACGGCTTATCTCAAACAAGCGGAGGAGTGGCTGACGGCTTTCGCTGTGACAGAAACTGACGATTTGGAAAAATCGCTATGCGAGCAGTTGTTGGGCGTGACGTGGTTTTGTCTGGGCAACAACTCGGAGAGCGAGATGCTATACCGTATTGCGCAGAACTACTATCAGAAAGCCATCCCGCTATTGGAGAAACGGAACAACGGCTTGTTTCTGGCTTGCGCCTATCGCGACATGGCGCGAACCAATGCGCTCTCGCAAGGAGAAGCGGATTCTACCCGCATTTGGTTTGACAAGGCCGCGGCTTTTGCCAAGAAAGTCGATAACAGCTTGCTGGCGGCGGATATAGCCGCATATTACTACACCTATTGCGAACCGGACAGCGTGGATAAGAGATTGAGTGCGTGTCGTTTGTTGGCAGAGACCTATGGCGTGGCGACAAGGAATGCGGAAATCGTTGAGATATATCTTGCAAAAGGGCAAACCGACTCGGCAGCGATATACCTGGATCGGTTGCAACCGTCCGACTCGACGTATTCCTACTGGTTTGAGCAGAATCATGCGTATTTAAGCAGCAAACTGCTGTCGGCACGAAATCAAAACGGGGAGGCCTATGAAGCGCTTCTGGAGTTATATGACAAGACGATTGCAAAATTGCAGCGCGACGCTTCGGCACGAACCTTTGCCATTGCGCAGCATTATGATGTGGAACGTGAGCAAAAGAAAGTGGAGGAAGCTGAGCGCGTGGAGAAGTGGCATCGGCAACTGCTCTGGATTCTTCTGCTTGTTCTGGCATTGACGATTTTATTATCAGTCATTCTGTATCTCTACTATCGCGCCAAACGGCGTGAGCAAGCGATGCAGATGAAATCGTTGCAGGACAAATATGTACAACAGCTACAATTGGCGTTGGGACGTTTGCAGCAACAGGTAAGTCTGACGCGTGAGATAGAGTTGCAGCGGATGCGGGGCAACGAAGTGGAGTTCCCGAAGTGGCTCCAGACGTACAGGGATGAGAAATTGGTAATGAACAAGGAGAGTCTGAACGAGCTGATTGCTTCCATTGACAAGGCGCTGAATGGCGCAGTAAGCCGTTTGCGTTCGGAATATCCGGAACTGACGGAATCGGACATGCAGTTTGCCATATTGAGTATTATCGGCGCAACGGACAATGATATGAGTATCGTGCTGAACGTGCAGAAACAGACGGTTTATCATCGCCGTCAGATAGTAAGAAAACATGTCAATCCGGAGGTAGAAGATATAGACAGCTGGCTCAGAGAATATGTGCTGAAGGTATAGCCTGGGCGGGTTAGCGGAGGCAGCGGCAGCGGGTGGAGGATGAGGTGGAGGCATCGTAAGGCGAGATGGCATAGGAGAGTTTGATGCCGAAGTCCAGGGGTGCGAGGTCGGACAGCAGTTTGTCGCTCTGGCGGCGTGCCAGATAGACGGGCGTGAGGATGCGGCGTAGCGGGAAGCCGTCGCGTGTGTCGGTCAGCATGATAAGACTCTCGGCATGGCTCTCGCCGGTCGGCAGGTTGGAGAAACAGTAATCAAAATAGACGCCGAAGACCAGATACGAGCGGTGGCGACGGGCGGTACGCACCGGTTGCATGTAGCAGAACTCCGCCGCGAGCCACCATTGCAGCAGCGGCGGCGTGAGCGTGCCTTGTTCCTCCATACGGAAGTTGCGGGACGCAGCGATGGGAAACGACTCGAGGACGATGTTGTCGTAGTCGGGATAATAGACCGACAGCGCCGCGTTGTCGGCCGTCTGCTGCCACGAGCCGGAGAAAGCCAGGACGGCTTTGGGTCCGACCTGCAGGCTGAACCGCCGGTAGGCGAAGACCAGTTGCAGCGGGACGGCTGCCGACCACGTCGTATAGCGTTCCGTGAGTGTGCCGATGGAATAGGCGATGTCCATCTGCTCGTTTTCGACATCGATGGTAGAGTAGGCGTCCTGGTAGTCGTTGCGGAGAATGCCGGTGCGATGGCAGTCGATGGTGACGCCCGTTCGCAGTCCGACGACCTGTGGCGAGATCCATGTGTAGCATAGCTGTGCGCCGGCATGCCATCCGAAGCGTCGTTCGACATAGACGGGCGAGGTCGTCAGCGTGGCGGCTCCTGCGTGGATGCCGAACTCGAAGAGATGTTTGGCATGTGCCATGAGCGTCAGCAGGCAGAGCAGTATGAGGACAGGCAGCCGTTTCATGGGAGGAGTCGTTTTTGGGTCCACACGCGCGTACCTTGTATGAAGCGGTAGAAGAAGATGCCGTGTGCGGCGCGGTTTTCGTTGACGGGCATGCCGGAGGCGTTGAAGATCTGCACCTGCGTGGGCTCTTCTTCGGGCGTGGTGAGGATATAGAGGATGTTCGACCAGACGGTCTCGCCTCCGTCGAGCGTGAGCCGCATCTGGAAGACGCCGTGCAGCTCGTTCTGCTCGGCATAGTCGTCTTCGTTGGCGCCAGGGATGGGCTGTTGGTCCTTGTACCACTGGTAGTTCATCACGACGCGTTCGGGGAAGAACGTCCGGACGGCGATGTTGTTGACGAGCAGTTGCCAGTTGTACTTGTTGACGATGATCGGCCATAGGCGTTCGCAGCGTACGGTGTCCAGGGTGAGGTGGAGATAGACGCTGTCGTCGCCGTCGATGTCGCGCAGGGTGATGTCGTGCGTGCCGGGCTCCTGCCAGGTATAGCCGCGCCACGTGAGAGGCAGCAGTGTGTCGCATACGACCGTGTCGAACGACTGATGGACAGGCTCGATACATTTCTCCGAGAAGCGCAGCAGAAACGGTTCGGACAGGGTGCGGCAGTTCGTTTGGTCGAGGTTGCCCTCGGTAGCCATCGCCACGCGATACCATCCC
>JAFPJV010000099.1 GCA_017425065.1 Paludibacteraceae bacterium | reverse complement strand
TTTGCAGCCTAAATTGGAAAATTGTACGCATATGAGAAAGATATTTGTCATTTTGAGCGCCTGTTTGCTGAGTATTTCAGCATGGGCTGTAGTGGCTACGCCGGAGCCTATCGAAGTAACACAACCCGACGGAAGCGTAGTCAAAGTAAAGCTGATCGGTGACGAGTTTCACAGCTACTATACCCTGATGGACGGCACGCCTGTTCGCCGCACAGACAAGGGAGAGTTCGTGAAGGACGCATCGGTAACGCGCGTTCCGGAATCGGCTCGCAAGGCACGCAAAGCCGCACAGCAGGCAAAAATAGCCGGCTCTTATCCACTGACGGGTTCACCGAAAAGTCTTGTCATCCTGGTAAACTTCACCGACTACAAATTCAAACATACGGTAGATGATTTTCAGCGTATGCTGAATGTATCAGGCTACAGTGAGAACAACGGCGTCGGTTCGGCACGCGACTACTTTATTGCCTGCTCCGACAGCGTCTTCTCGCCGCAATTCGACTGCTACGGCATCATACAGCTGAACAACAACTCGGCATACTACGACTCGCACCACGGCGCAATGATCGTCGAAGCTTGCAACAAAGTGGCCGACCAGGGCATCGATCTGACGAAGTATGACACCGACAACGACGGTTGCTTGGACAACGTCTTTGTATATTACGCCGGCAACAACGAAGCCGAAGGTGCTCCGAGCAATACGATTTGGCCTCACCGCAGCATAGTCAGCAGCGGCGAACGCGTACAAGGCAAACTCATTTACGACTACGCCTGCACCTCGGAGTGCCGCGGATCGTCTGGTTCGCAGATGTGCGGTATCGGTACGTTCTGCCATGAATTCGGCCACGTATTAGGTCTGCCGGACTACTACGACACGGACAATTCGGGAGCCTATACTGTCGGCTCGTGGGATATCATGTGCTCGGGCAGCTACAACGGTGGCGGCAAGACTCCCCCATCCTACACCGCCGGCGAACGTTTTCAGTTAGGCTGGCTCAAACCCGTTCAACTTAAGGAAGCAGGTGCCTACACACTGGAGCCGCTGGAAACAAGCAACAAGGCATTTCTGATTGCCAAAACGGATCACAACCTCAGTTTCTCCTCACCGGATCCGAACGAATACTGGTTGCTGGAGAACCGCCAACGATTAGGCTGGGATCAGCCAAGCAGCGCCCTGCCGGGCACCGGTATGCTGATATTCCACATCACCTACAGCGCCGCAGCATGGGCAAGCAACGAGCCGAACAACAACCTGCCGCTAAAATACGACATCGAGGAGGCAGCCGGAGTGAAAGGCTACTCCAGCGAAAGCGATCCGTTCCCCGGCTCATACAACGTGAAAGAATTCACGCCGATGCTCCATAGCAAGGAGATTGTAGAGCAACCGCTGTACGACATCACACAAGTAGGCTCAGACATTACGTTCACCTTCAAGTCAAACGACTTCATGATGCTCCCGACCGATCTGCCCATTATCCAAAGCACATATAATCCGGACAATAAGAAAGCATATACACCGGCAAGCCGCCTGAAGATAGTAGGCGAAGAACTGGAGCCGGCGGAAGATGTCACAGTCACTATTTCCGGCAGCGGTTTCACTATCTCGCTGGACAGTGCCTCATGGCAGACATCACTCGTCATGCATCCCGACGAAAACGGGAAACTGGATCAGGACTTGTTCGTACGCTACGCACCGCGCAAACAGGTTTGCGACGTCCAACTCGGCAAGATAATCGTTCGCCAAAGCAAAAAAACTGGTTCCTATACCGTACGCGCAACTAGTCCGCGTCCGACACTCATCGATGCACCGGATATCACCTCCGTGGATGAAGTGACCCCGACGAGCTTCAAGGTACACTGGGCGCCCGAAGAAGATGCCGAGTACTATTACGTCACACTCTATCATATGGAACCGGGCGAAGAAACCACCATGGAGAGTTTCGAAGGCTTTGACGACGAACTGACGGTCAAGGAGTCAGGCTGGTACACCAGTTTCTACCGCACGACGACCAAAGCTAAAGAGGACGGTGCTGTATCCATGTGGTTCAAAGAGAACAACGAGACGCTGCTATCGCCTATCTATCCGCTGCCCGTAACAAAACTGAGCATGTGGCTCAGTGCACCGGCTACGACGGATAGCGAAGTAGGCTTTATCACGCTGGTTGCATACGGCGAATTAGGCATTGATACGCTGGAACATATCAACATCAACAAGAATACCAAGAAATATACCTACACACGCGATCTGGATATCAACAAGATGTACCGCCGCTTCCGCCTGGAATATACCTCGCTGGGAGGAGAAGGTGTTTGTGTTGATGCCTTCTGCACGACGTTCAACGAGAAAATTGTCTATACCCACAAAGGTCGTGAGAAAGAAATCATCGCACAAGAAGGAGACGTTGCAGCCGATTATGCCATCTTCTACGCGTACGACTTGATTCCGAACACCACCTACTACGTGCGTCTGCAATGTTCAGAGAGCAAGGGTTGCACCGAGCACCTGAGCGAACCAAGCATGGATTATGTTATCAACACCAAAGTCGGTGAGCCGTTCGATTCACGTCGCCTGACCGTTGATTGCGATTCTATTTCGTATAACCAGAAGACACATGTGGTTTATCTGCCGCAGTCGCTTACCAAGGGGACTCTGTGCATATACAATCCCAACGGCAGAATCGTAGCCCGGATCCCTGTTGACCCGCAAGTAAATGTCGTACCGTTGCCGGAAGGCGATTTGCAACGCGGAGCTATGTACATGATCAAGTACATGCCGGAAGACAAGATGAGTCGTAAGAGCCCGTGGATAAAGATAATCTTCTATTAGGACGATATCGTCGGTTAGTGTTTAGCCAACTTTATCACCTCTTGCGCTATACGTTTTGCTGAGTCAGGCTCGGCCAATGCAAGCACATTCTCATGCAACTGTTGCAGGCGTTTATCGTCGGCAATAAGTTGCTGCGCTGTGGGCACTAATTTTTCCTGTGCATCGCGGTCGGTTACCAGCACGGCTGCATCACGCCGCACAAGTGCCATGGCGTTGTGCGTCTGATGATCTTCCGCTACATTGGGTGAAGGCACCAGGATAGCCGGTTTGCCCAGCAAGCAGAGTTCGCTAATCGAACTGGCACCTGCACGCGAAATCACCAAATCAGCCCAGGCATATGCATCCGGCATATTCTTAAGAAAAGGCGTAATGATTACTCCATCCGGGATCTTGGTCTCCGCCACCAACTTGTCGTAATAGCCTTTGCCCGTTTGCCAGACGACCTGAACGCCTGCTTCGGCCAACTTGGCAATACCAGCCTGAATAGAGAGATTGATGGTTCTGGCGCCCAAACTGCCGCCAATAATAAGCAACGACTTCTTATTCTCGTCAAAACGCACGCCAAACTCAGTCTGAAAATAATCTATCGCCTGCTTCTTACTGCCCGTCGTCAGATTCTGACGCACCGGGTTGCCGGTCAGAATGATTTTCTCCTTGGGAAAGAAACGCTCCATGTCCGTATAGGCAACGCATATCTTTGCGGCATCGTTGCGCAGCAGTTTGTTTGTCACTCCCGCAAAGCCGTTCTGCTCCTGAAGCAAAATAGGAACTCCCATGCGGGCAGCTACTTTCATTGCGGCACCGCTGGCATAACCGCCTACCCCCACTCCCACATCTGGACGGAAATCACGAACCACACGACGCGCCAAACGCATAGAGCGGAACAAGTCGATCAGGACTGAGATGTTCTTCCATAGCTGCGCACGGTTGAAACCGCGTACCGGCAAACCTATAATCCGATAACCGGCCTCCGGCACACGCTCCATCTCCATTCGTCCCAACGCTCCGACAAACAGGATATCCGCCTCCGGATCCAATTCACGAAGTGCATTGGCAATGCTCACTGCGGGGAAAATATGTCCACCGGTTCCCCCTCCGGAAATCAAGTACTTCATGGCTGATATTACGATTCTACAATTATTGCGGGTTCCTCATCCGAAGCCGTCTCCTTTCGTTCCTGCTCGATGACAAGCAGTTCCGGAATGTCGTTTTTACTCTCTTCCTCTGTACCGGACACACGCTTGCGAAGCATCGTCTGCTCACGGCTGACGCACATCATGATACCAAAATAGAGGCTTGTCACCACAGCACTCGTTCCGCCACGCGTGATAAGCGGCAAGGGCTGGCCTGTCACCGGTCCGAGACCGACAACCACTGCCATAGATATCAATGCCTGGCAAGTCAGCATCAGCGCCAAACCCATCATCATCAGCATCGCCGCATAGTCATCGAAGCGATTTGAGACATAGCAGGCGCGGAACAGGATGGCCAGAAAAACAAACATCAGAAAAGCCGCACCTATTACGCCCGATTCCTCCACGATAATCGCAAAGATATAATCGGCATATGCCACTGGCAGAAAGTCACGCTCCTTGCTGTTGCCTGGCAAGACGCCTAAAGGTGATTTGCCGCCACGCCAAACAGCCAGCAAAGAGAACGTTCGCTGACTGTTCTTGTTCTTCATGTCTTCCCGAATCTGTGCTTTCTCCCGTTCCTTGCGCTGTTCAGGAGTCAGGCTGGCCAATTGAGCCAATTCCGCCTCCGATGGTTTTTTCAGTTTTTCCGCATACTCATCCACACGTTTCACCCATGTATTCGCACGCGAAAACGGTCCGCTGAGTTCTCTGCCGCTATCCACAAACACCTTGGCGACAGACAAACCTCCGATAAGAAGCGTCAACGGAACACACACACACAATGCGATATATTTCCACGGCATTCGCGCCAAAAAGAGCAACGTAACAAAAATGCCCCATATCAATACCGCCGTTGAGAGGTTGCCCAGCAGAATCGGGAGCGTGGTCAAAGTGGCCACACCGGCTGCCCAGTAGAAATACTTTCTTTGCTCTTCCGGAGTCTTCGCACGCGAAAGTAAATCAGCCACTACAATGACCATCGACAGTTTGGCTAACTCCGACGGCTGGAAGGATATTTTCCAGATAGATACCCAACGCGAAGCACCATTGATGGTCTTTACGAAAGGCAAGCTGGGAAACATGGTACACAGACACATGAATACAGCAAACGCCAACACCACATAACTGGCTCGCCGGATCCACAGCGTTGGCATAAACTGCACGATATATGCCATGAGCACGCCGAAAGCAAGGAATACGATCTGCTGACCTACCGTGGAAAACAGAGACGTACTCTTATACACCAACGTACTGCTTGCCGAAAACAACGCCACAATCGCTACCAAAAGGAGAATGACAAACAGGCCCCAGAAGGTCATATCTACGGCAGATTTGTTGTCCGATGTATTGTTCGCTTTATTGCTCATGGATTCTATTTGTTTTGTTACAACTGACGTACCGCAGCCATAAACTGATCGCCGCGATCCTCGTACGAGCGGAACAGGTCGAAACTGGCACAACATGGAGACAGCAGTACGGTATCGCCCTCGTGAGCCGCCTTGTAGGCTCCACGTACGGCATCATGCAAGTTGTCCGTATCAATAATCCTCAGCCCGAAGTCCTTGAAATGCTCCCGTAATTTCTCATTGTGCAATCCCATGAAAACCAAGGTGTGACATTTCTCGCGCACCAGTTCATCTATCTCCGAATAATCATTGCCTTTATCCTTGCCTCCGAGGATAAGAACGGTAGGCGTAGTCATCGACTCCAGTGCATACCAACAGGAGTTGACATTCGTCGCCTTCGAATCGTTGACAAAGCGCACGCCACGCACCGTTGCCACATACTGCAGACGATGTGCCACGCCGGCAAAGGTAGTCAGACTCTCGCGTATCACGTCGTTCTTTATACCTACAACGCGTGCTGCAATAGTCGCTGCCATCGAGTTCAACTGGTTGTGTTTGCCGCGCAAAGCCAGTTCGTCCACGCCTACGGGAAGCGGCGAAGGCAACTCAAAGCCAAATGGATAAAGCGTAGCACCCAACTTCAGTTTCTCCATCTCGCGACTGATGACCGGATCCTCGGCCCAATAGATGAACGCGTCGTCTTTTGTCTGGTTTCTTGCAATGCGGAACTTGGCATCCACGTAGTTCTGGAAGCAGAAATCGTAACGATCCAAATGATCGGGGGTGATATTCAGAAGGATGGCAACGTCGGCTCGAAAGTCGTACATATTGTCCAACTGGAACGAACTGAGTTCGATCACGTAGTATTTATGGTCTTCACGCGCCACCTGCAGAGCCAGCGAATTGCCTATATTTCCGGCCAAGCCCACATCCAATCCGGCACGCTGCAGTATGTCAAACACCAGCGAAGTGGTTGTCGTCTTTCCGTTCGAACCCGTGATACATATCATTTTCGCCTTGGTATAGCGCGAAGCAAACTCTATCTCGGAAATAACCGGTATGTCCCGTTCCTTCAGTTGTTTGACCAGGGGCGCCGAATCCGGGATACCAGGACTCTTGACCACCACGTCGGCCTGTAACACGCGCTCCGCGGTATGTTGCCCGTCTTCCCATGCTATACCATTCTGATCCAGCATGGCGCGATAGGGCTCTTTGATAGTACCCATATCGCTCACAAAGACATCATAGCCTTTCACTTTCCCAAGAACAGCGGCTCCTGTGCCACTCTCTCCGGCTCCTAAAACTACCAGCTTATCCATGGTTATCTGATCTTCAATGTCAAAATTGTAAAGGCTGCCAGTATCATCGTTACGATACAGAAACGCAGCACTATTTTAGCTTCGTGATCCAGATTCTTCCGTCCTTTGAAACGGACAACACAAGTAGGATCTATTTTATGCACCTGCTCCATCGACGTGCGGAAATGATCATGCAGCGGTGCACGTTTCCACACACGCACATGACTCCCGTCGCGCTTTTTGTGGAATTTGTACACTTGCGTTTGCAGAATCACCGACACGCTTTCCATGAGGAACACACCGCATAGTATCGGTATCAGCAACTCCTTGTGAATCAGCACAGCGCACACACCGATAATACCTCCGATAGCCAGACTTCCTGTGTCTCCGAGGAATATCTGCGCAGGGAAACCGTTCCACCACAAGTACCCTAACAACGCACCGACAAAGGCTCCGAGAAAGACCACCAACTCCTCGCTGTGCGGGATATACATCACATCAAAGTAATTGGCCCACACCACGCTACCGCTGATATAAGCCAACACCATGAGCGCTATACCCACAATGGCCGAATTGCCCGCACACATACCGTCCATTCCGTCGTTCAAGTTGGCTCCGTTACTCACAGCAGCCACCACAAACACGGTCAGCATCACAAAGAATATCCATCCTGCTCGATACTTGTTCTCCTCGCCGAGGAAAGAAAACATATCGGCATAATTGAAGTTGTGATGTTTGAAGAACGGAATGGTTGTCCGCGTGGATTTTACCGACGGACTCTTCACCACATAGGTAATGCCGTTCTCCACATGAGTCGTCACCGTCTCGTTCATCGTGGCTACCGGACTATAACGCAACGTCAAGCCGACCAACAAACCGACCAGCACCTGCCCGGCTATTTTCACCCAACCGTTCAACCCGTCCTTGTTCTTTCGGAAAGTTTTGATATAATCGTCGGCGAAGCCCAACGTACCAAGTATCAGCGTCGTAGCGATCATGAGCAGCAAGTAGATATTGCTCAGTCGGCCCACCAGCAGACACGGCACCAGAATAGCAGTCAATACGACGACACCACCCATCGTCGGCACACCGATCTTACCTACATTGAATGGGTCAATCTTCTCATCACGTTGTTTTTCGAAGATTTGGTGACGTTTCATAAAGTTGATAAAATACTCACCCAGAAAAATACTGATGAGCATAGCCAGCACAGCAGCCAAAATGGCACGGAACGAGATATACGTCATCAGTCGAGCACCCGGCAAACCATGCAATAATGTGTTCAGTTGGTAAAACATAATATCAAATAAACTAATTAACTAATTAACTAATAAACTCACACATACTTCCTTACTTGCTCATGGTCGTCAAAGTGATGCTTGACACCACGAATAATCTGGTAGTCCTCGTGTCCCTTTCCGGCAACGAGAATAACGTCGTCTTTCTGCGCCAGGGTGCAAGCCGTCTGAATAGCTGCCGCACGGTCTTCTATGACAAGCGTTGAGCGCAGTTCTTCTTCCGTCAGGCCGTCCGTCATGTCGCGGAGAATGTCCTTGGGTTCCTCGTCACGCGGGTTGTCGGAAGTCAGTATCAGCTGTTCACTGCCACGCTTGGCTATCTGTGCCATCATAGGGCGTTTACCTTTGTCACGGTTGCCGCCGCAACCTACCACAGTAATGAGTTTCGCCCCTTCTTTCTTTATTTCGCGGATGGTTTGAATGACGTTGTCAACCGCATCCGGCGTGTGCGCATAATCCACGATAGCCGTCCAGCCTTTTGTGCTATGTATCGTCTCAAAACGGCCATTCACAGGTGTAAGCGTTGAGAGCACACGCAGTACTTCCGTCTTGTCAAACCCGAGCGACAATGCCGCCCCATAGATACAAAGCAGGTTTGACACGTTGAACCTGCCTACCAGCGGCACAAACACTTCTTGTCCGTTGACCTGCAACAACATGCCGTCGAAACCCTCTTCCAATATCTGTGCCCGGTAGTCAGCAAGCGAACGCACCGAATAAGTTGTGACATGCGCACGGGTATTCTGAGTCATCACCGTGCCGTTCTTGTCGTCAATATTGGTAACTGCAAAAGCCGTCTTGGGCAACTCATCGAAGAATCGTTTCTTGGTATCACGATAGTTGTCAAACGTCTTGTGATAGTCAATATGATCCCGCGTAAGATTGGTAAATAGTCCGCCGTCAAACTGCAATCCGGCAATACGTTGCTGGGCAATAGCATGACTAGACACCTCCATGAAAGCATACTCACAACCGACACTAACCATACGCGCCAGCAGTGCATTCAGTTCCAGAGCATCGGGAGTAGTATGCGTTGCCGGCACGGCCTCTTCTTCCACATAGTTGCAGACCGTTGACAGCAAACCCGCCTTATGTCCCAAAGCCCGCACCAGTTTATACAGCAAGGTGGCTATCGTCGTCTTGCCGTTGGTGCCCGTGACGCCCACCAGCGTCAGCTTGCCGGACGGACTTCCGAACCAGCAGTCAGCCAGCAGTCCCAAGGCGCGGTCGGTATCCTCAACGAGGATATACGTCAACTCCTTTGTACTTTGTACCTTGTCACTTTGTACCTTAGGCATGTACTCCCTGTTACTCAGCACGATGGCGGCCGCCCCTTTTTCTGCACATTGGGCAATAAACTGATGTCCGTCCACTGCCGTTCCCGCTTGCGCCACAAACAAGTCACCGTCTTCTATCTTACGGGAATCGAAATGGATGGCATGTATCTCTTTGTCCGTTGAGCCGACAACGCAAAGCGGCGAGATAACTTCTAAAAGGCTCTGTAGTTTCATATCGTTGTGTTATTTTATTCGTTGTTGCAGTTGCATTTTCCCATCGTGCTGCACATAGCAGCCGGTATATGCCATTGTCTTTTCGGCAATACGACGCACGATAGCACCGCAGCCACGGCCAGCATTGATAGTCTGCGGATTCAGATCCTCACGACGCTGCGGATTCTCAATAATGCATATACAGCAGTACAGCGGATTTTCCTCCGGGAAGTACCCCACGAAACTGATGCGATGGTGCTCGTTGTCATAACCGGAACGCGTGCGCAATTGCGCTGTGCCGGTCTTGCCCGCGATATGCACCAGTTCGCTCTGTGCTTGCTGATAACCGTTCGACAGGGCAGCTGTTCCCATTTCGTTGTTCCATACCACGTCATGCAACGCTTTCCTGATATCGCGGATGGCCTCCGGCGAACAGAACTGCTCGCGGATGACCTGTTGCGGCATACGCTGAATGACCACGTCTTCCTGACGTAACTCACGAACAAGCAACGGATGAATCAGTTTGCCGCCATTGGCGATGGCACCATAAATCATCACCAGTTGAACCGGTGTCAGTTCCACCGAGTAGCCATACACCATCTTTGATATGGTTGACATATCGCCCGGAGCCGGTTCGCGGATATATGCCCGTTGCGCACCCGGTATGTCATAGCCCAGCGTGTCGATAATGCCCATGCGGTTCAATTTGTCCACAAAGTTCCCAGCCCTGCCTCCGTAGGCTGCCGGGATAACTTTCGCCATACCTATATTGCTGGATACCGCCAGCACCTGACGCATCGTGAGCGTCGCATCCATCTTATGTGCATCCACATGCGTGACATCCCTGTATTTCCATGGTGCGCGGGTAACAGAAACAGGCGTGTTGAGCGATATCTTCTTGTCGTCCAGCGCAGCAAGCATGGCAATCGTCTTGAACGTCGATCCCGGCTCCATACGCATGAAGGCCCTGTTCTCCGTCTCTCGATAATTGCCGCTCTTGTCGCGACTGAGATTAGCCACTGCTTTCAGTTCGCCCGTATGGACATCCATCAACACGCAACAGCCCCACTTCGCACCATACGCCTCAACCGGAATGCGCAGCTCTTTCTCCACGATATCCTGCAGATTAGCATCTATCGTCGTCACAATATCAACTCCGTTCTGCGGTTCCTCGCGGATAATGACGCGGTCTCTGCCGCCGATACGACGTTTAACGCCGATTCCTTCATGTCCGACAAGCAGACTGTCGTATTGTTTTTCCAGACCTGTCAGACCGTGCCCCTGCGTGTTACCCGTCGTACCGATAGTACGGCTAGCCAGGTTGCCAAACGGACGTGTACGCACTTTGAGCGTATCCCACACCAATCCTGTCATGTTGATGTTCTCCTCTCCACGGGCAATAAACGGATTCTGCATCAAACGGGTGTATTGCAGGAAGTTAATCGTATCTTTGGTCAGTACGACATAGCGGCGGTTCTGTTCGCGAGCTGTCAGAATCATCTCGCGGTATTCCTCCTTCGACTTATCGCCCACCACCATACTCAGCGCAGCTGAGAGAGTGTCTAAATTATTCCAGAAAGCCGTATCGGCCTTGATAACCTTGCCTTTGTTCTTGCCTTTTTCAATGGTTCGCGGTTTATTCTGCAAACCACTTGCCAGCGGATCCATATGCAGGCGGAAACGCGGTATCGAACTTGCCATCAGTTGCCCGTTGCAGTCATATATATTGCCCCGACATGGAGGAACAGCCACAACGCGCTGATCCTGAACCTCCTCGGCCAGTTCCCAGTGCTCACTCTCGCGGGTCTGAATGAGGATTATCTTCACCAGTACGGTCAGAAAACCGCATACAATAATCAAAAAGATTATCGCAAAGCGGAGAATAGTATTTTGATGACCGGTATTCATAGGATTAGTCGATTCTCTGCAATGGACGCATATTGATTTTCAGCGTACTGTTTTTTGTCTCAAGCCTTTCCACGATGGCTGTCTGACGCGTCTGATCAGCATACTCGGTATAGACCGAAAGGTATTGGAACTTAGCCGTTTTCAATTCCTGGTGCAGCCTGTGTATCTCGTTCTGCTGATCAACAGCCTGATATCCCGCCATGATATAAATAATGACAAGCACAAAAATAAGTAGCAGCAAGGGATACTGCTTTCGGAGCGGCTCCGAACGGAAGATATCTCCGTTGAGCAATTGTTTGACGGTTGCTATACTCATCTCTGCTTATTCTGAATTTGACGATTCTCAGTTGTTTATCTTTCGGAGGGAACCACTCTGGCTGCCACACGCAGTTTGGCACTGCGGCTGCGTGGGTTGCGTTCCACCTCATCGGCATCAGCCATGCGCCCCTTCTCTATCACCCGGAACGGACTCACGATATTGCCGTAAAAATCCTTTTCTATCTCACCTTCCATATTGCCCGAACGGAAAAAGTTCTTGACCAACCGGTCTTCCAACGAGTGATATGTCAGTATGGCGATACGACCTCCCGGACGCAACAACGCACGCGCGGCACAAAGCATCTCCCGCAGAGCACCCATTTCGTCGTTCAGCTCGATCCGGAGCGCCTGAAAAAGCCGTGCCAGATCCTTCTTCTCGTTCGGCGCTACTTCAATCGGAGTGCCGGTCGGCAGAGCCATCGGCGGTTCGCCACCGCGGAGTACGACCGCAACCAACTGGTCGGTCGTCTCTATCGGGCGGATCGCACGGCTTCGGCAGATACGGTTTGCCAAGCGGCGCCCGTTCTTCAGTTCTCCATATAAATATAGTACGCGCGCGAGGGACTCCTCATCCTCTTCTGCTATCAATTGCGCCGCCCTACGCTTCTGCTGGCGGTTCATACGCATATCCAACGGAGCAGCAAAGCGAAAACTGAACCCGCGTTCCACCGAGTCGAAATGATGGAAACTGACACCTAAATCGGCCAGAATACCATCCACCTCCATAACGCCGTAATAATCCATCCAGTTTCTGAGGTAGCGGAAATTGCTGTGCACAAACTGCCAACGCGGATCGTCAATCCTGTTCGCATACGCATCCATGTCCTGGTCAAAAGAGAACAGCCTGCCCCCGGTCGCTCCCATCCTCTCCAGGATACCGCGGCTGTGTCCGCCGCCACCGAAGGTCAGGTCCACATACGTACCGCCGGGCTGTATGTTCAGTCCGTCGAGCGTCGGCTCCAACATCGCCGGTATGTGATAAACTTCCTCCATTCTTTCAGCTTTCGACTTTCAGCTTTCGACTTTCGACTCTCTTTTCCATTTTCGCACGGATTCGCTCTGCCAGTTCATGCTGATCCATACGCGCCTGCTCATACTGCTCACGGCTCCACAATGCAAACCGATCCAGCATGCCTACAAACACCAAGTCCGTCTTTTGTTCCAAATGACCGGTATTCTTCTTGCTAAGCAGGACACGCCCCTGGTTATCGGGCTCAAGCAGTTCCGCCTCTGACACATATTGCATCAGTATCTGCTCGTCCTCCGGATTCCAATCGTCCAGAACAGCACGCAGCGTACCCAGACGTTCGTTCCACACCCGCTCCGGAAAGAAGACCAGACAACCGTTCTCTGCATCGCGACGCATCACAAGGCGCAGCGATGACTCGTCGGTGAGTATCTTCCGATAACCGGCAGGGATAAAAACACGCCCCTTCTCATCCATCTTGGCTTCGATATTTCCAATAAATGTTCGCATCATTTTTCGTTATATTTCGAAATCGGCTGCAAAGTTACAAAAAATTTTTGATATTTCCCCACTTTTCCCCACAAAAAATGCAAAAAAAATGAAAAAAAAAGTTATTAACATTTTATTAACATTTTTAAATTTTTATAAATTGCTGATTATATGAATTTTACAAAAGTTATTAACATTGGGGTGCAAAGTGGGGATTTTTTAACATTCGTGCGTTTTGTTGTTTTTGAGGTTGGAGCTGAATTTCTTCATACCTCCTCTCCGAGGAAAAAAATTTCATTTTCTTTCAAAAAAATTTGCCTATGTCAAAAAAAAGCAGTAATTTTGCACGCTTTTTTCGTCGAGAGCATTATATGCTTGAGAAAAAATCACCTTTAAGATTTTTTGCGGATCAGGCTCTAATAAGTAGCGCGTTGAGCGCGCTCGCCGCACCGCCCTAACCATTATAACAAACGTATTACATGTACGCAATTGTAGAAATGAAAGGCCAGCAATTTCGTGTAGAGGCTGGCAAGAAACTGTTCATCAACCGTATGAACGAGCTCGAGAAAGGCGCAACCGTTGAGTTTGAAAACGTATTGCTCCTGGACAACGAGGGCAAAGTTAAAGTTGGCGCACCGTACATCAAGGGCGCAAAAGTGGTTTGCGAAGTGCTCGACAACGAGTGCCGCGGCGACAAAATCCTTGTTTTCCACAAGAAACGTCGCAAAGGTTATCGCAAACTGAACGGACACCGTCAGGATCTGACGAACGTCGTAGTTAAAGAAATTGTTATTGCTTAAAAGAAAGGACAACAGAGTATGGCACACAAGAAAGGTGTCGGTAGTTCGAAGAACGGCCGTGAATCAGAAAGCAAACGTCTTGGCGTGAAGATCTTTGGTGGTCAATTCGCAAAGGCAGGTAACATTATCGTACGTCAGCGTGGTACCGTCCACAACCCGGGTCAGAACATGGGTATGGGTAGCGACCACACTTTGTATGCACTTGTAGATGGTATCGTTACCTTCCGCAAGCGTCGCAACAACAAGTCGTACGTCTCCATCGAGCCCGTGGCTCAAGCCTAAAGGCGCGGAGACAACACAACAATCTCCTACCGAGGGCTTCGGCAGTCGGTGGGAGATTTTTGTTTACAAATGGTAAATGACTAAATAGTAAATGCTTTTATGCTAACTTTAAAACAAATCTACGACGATAAGGAGCGTATTATCGCCGGATTGGAAAAGAAACATTTCAGTGGTGCACGCGAGGCCATCGACGAGCTCATCCGTCTGGACGCAGAGCGCAAAGCCGCTCAGCAGAAGAAAGATGCCGCTTCCGCCGAGATGAACCAGATCAGCAAGACCATTGGTATGTATATGGCCAAGGGCGAGATCGACAAAGCCCAAGAGGCAAAGGCCAAGACAGGCGCACTCAAGGCGCAGATTCCCGAACTGGAGAAAGAG
>JAFPJV010000098.1 GCA_017425065.1 Paludibacteraceae bacterium | reverse complement strand
CCTCAAACCGTCACGGTAAAAATTTTAAAAGCGACATAGCGACAATAGCGACACGGTAAAAATTGAAATGATGCCCCCCCCTCAAAGGGGGAGAAGAGGATAAAGTGTAAGGTGTATGGTGTATGGTGTAAGGTGTACGGTATTTTTAATGCTGGGATGATGAATTTTTAATACGTTGTCGGCTTTTCCTCGGCTTGTCATTGGCTTTAAAGTCTAGGATTGTCTCGACATTGGCAGGAAAACGGCTCGAGAACGGCAGGTAAAAGGCAAGCAAATGACGTTAGGCACGAAGAAAGAGAAACGCGAGCCTAACGACTCGCGCACGGAACAAAAAGGAAGACGGATGACATTCGGAATAATAGACATTGTACGAATTTCATATCCATTGCCTATTCCGAGTAAAACTCTCAATGTCAGAATAGATTCAAACTGGCTGTTCGTTACAAAATCCATCATAATTGATATTCCTTTCTTTAATATATTTGGAAAAACGGCATAATGCCGCGTCCTACTGATTGTTGATTAACAACCTTTTCAAAACCGCTGGAGAGGGATATTATTGAAACCATTCCGTTGCAGGTAAGACATGGATGATACAGCCTTTCCATTCGATCGTTCGATTTTCATTATAGGTCAAAACGTACAAATCGTTACAATGTAGTTCTTGAGCTGCTTCTTTCAAAGCGCTACACTCACGACGGATAGTTTTATCCGATGTCATCTCGTAACTGACTTGAACCAGTTGCTTCACGCGGTTATTCTCGCGCAGGACGAAATCTATTTCCTTATCATTACGCGTGCGGTAGTAGAACATCGACTTTTCCGGGTCATAGCCTATGCGTAAAAGGTTAACAAAGACTTGGTTCTCCAACAACCGTCCCAAATTATCGCTGGTGGAGAATGCCTTTGCAGCAACAAACCCATTGTCCACTATATAAACTTTACGTGGCGCCTTGGTCATCAGTTTGAGTTTATTGTTATAACGCGGCAAATAATAGAACAGGAAAGGCTCATGGAGATAGCCCATGAACTTCTGCGTAGTAGCAACGCTACCTATATTCAGCGCATCAGCTATATCATTTGCGCTTAACTGATTGCAGAAATTAGTCAGTAGATATAGTGCCAGATTATTTATATCCTCCGTCTTGCGGATTTTATGGCGTTTTACCACATCTTTCCAAATGATTGAATCAAAGAGTGCACTGAGGTAACTCGTTGCCAATGAACGGGCAGCCACCGTTTCCGGATAACCACCTAAGCGGAGATAATCATCCTCTAAAATAACGGCTTCGTTTTGTTGTTCAGGTAAGATGGCATTAACATCCAGATGATGCCATTCGAAGAATTCCGCCAAACTGAAAGGCAACATCTCTATCGGCAGATACTTGCCGGTAAGCACGGTCGCCATTTCACTTGAAAGCATGTTGGCATTACTACCGGTGATGATTATGTTCTTTCCTTGCCGGAAGAGCTCAGTCACCCATATGTCCCAATGAGGCAGATTTTGCACTTCGTCCAGCAGGAGGTAGTCGTAGCCGGGATACACCTCATCCAGTAATCGCAACACGAGATCTGCATTCCAATTATCCAACAACTCCTGCTTATCAAAATTGAGATATGCAAAGTTCTTATTGCGTAGCATTAGTAACGCCTGAGTAGATTTACCTACACGCCGTGGACCGGTTATCAACTTGATGAGATGGCTATTAAGCAGTTCATCTGTGTTGAGCGTTGTATGACGACTGATGTAACTTTGTGCCAATAAATCATCACGCTCTTTGCGTTGTGATAGGAGGATTGTTTTCATCATTTTCCCAAATTTTGCTGCAAAGATACTGCTTTTTATTCAATTATGCAAATGTATTGAACAAAAAATATACTTTTTTATTCAGTACGGCGTATTTATTGCACAAAATCGGTCAATCGACCACAACAAATAGCCATAAAAAATCCTGCCCGAAGACAGGATTCTTGTAGGCTTTCAGCCGTCAGCCATCAATGGATGGTGATTACTCTTTCTCACAAACGAGGCACTTGTAGCACAGGCCGGCGAGCAGGGCGCCTACGAGCGGAGCTACGATGAAAAGCCACAGCTGCGGCAGTGCCAACGGGTTCTCCGAGAAGATAGCCTGAGAGATAGAACGTGCCGGATTGACCGAGGTGTTGGTCAACGGAATAGAAATGAGGTGGATGAGCGTGAGCGTCAGACCGATAGCCAGACCGCCAAAGGCGCCGTTAGCATGCTTCGAATCCGTTACGCCCAGGATGACCATCAGGAAGACAAAGGTCAGCACAGCCTCGATGGCAAAAGCACCAATCCAGTTGGTCTGCAGGTAGCCGTTTGCGAGGTCAGCCTCCTTGAAGAAGTCGCCATAGCCATTGGCAGCGAAAGTACCAATCTCCATGCCGGCAACAGACTTGGCGATACCGAAGAGGATAGCGGCTGCTGCGATAGCGCCGAGGATCTGTGCGCACCAATACCAGAGCATCTCCTTGGCCGTCATGCGTCCGTTGACAAACACACCCAGGCTGACCGCCGGATTAAGATGTGCGCCGCTGATATGGCCTACGCCATAGGCGGCTGCCACGATAGTAAGACCGAAGGCGAGGGCAACGCCCAGAAAGCCGACGTGTCCGAACAGGGCAGTACCACAGCCGCCCAATACCAGAACTGCCGTTCCGAAAAACTCGGCAGCGAATTTGTTGGATAGTTTCATGTTGCAACAAAAAATAAAAGGTTAAACATATATGGTTAACAAATCATATCATATCATTTTCCGGTGCTGACGCCTCCGCCACCGCCGAGACGGTTCAACTCGTCCATGTCGCCGACCTTGCGCTGCTTGTGCTGCTGGTACTGACCGAACATCCACGTGAGCGAGAACATGACGCGCTGCTGGCGCACGATGTTCTTGTACCAGCTGACGTAACCGGGAGCGAGTCCTTCGCTGCTGGTGCTGAAAGACAGCGAACGTGCCAAGTCCTGCACATTGAGGTTGAAGATAAGACCCTTCTGCATATACATCTTGCGGATGCCGAAGCCCAGATAGTAGGAACTGCCTTGACGGTCGTAGCCCGTGGCCATCGGTGACGACCAGTTGCCGTCGAACGTCATCGTCCAGTCCTTGGGCAGATAGGCCGAGAGCGAACCGTTGACATAGCCGTAGTGGCTGCGGCTCTCAAATGCCGGTGTGCCGTCTGCCTGCTTCTCGTAGGAGCGGTTGATGAAATGCAGCCAGCCCGCATTGACGGTCAGCGCGAGCCACGCGCCGTTGAGCGACTTCGTGCCATCCTCCATCTTCATGTACTTCGGCACGATAGGCAGTTCGGTCAGCGAGATATTGCCGCCGTGGGTGGTGCAGGTGCCGAAGTTGACCCATTGGGTATAACCCATGCCGTCGTCCAAGATGGTTGTCTTTGACGAGAACATATTCTGCGTATGCGCAAAGTTAAAGGTCATATTCAGGTACTGCGTCCACGAGAAATGGAGCTCAACGTCGTTGTTGAACTCCGGCGTCAGTTCGGTATTTCCCTCCTGGTAGCTATAGGCATCTATATAGGTGCGGAAGGGGTTGAGCATCCAGTAGTTAGGTCGCTTGATACGCCGCGTATAGCTGGCGCTGACGGCGACAGGTTGCTGCAGTTTGCCCAGCGGCTTGCTGGTGTAGCCCACATACGCCGTCGGGAACGGATCGAAATAGGACTTGGATGTGACCGAATCGGCGGTCTTCCAGTTACCGTGACTGTAAGTATATTCGCCGCGCAGACCGAGCTTGACCGACCAATGGTCGCCAAACTGCTTGCCGACGGATATATAGGCTGCCGCCACATGTTCATCATAGATGAAATCGGAAGGTGTCTGGCTGCGAAACACATCATTGACCACGGAGTCGGTCGTCATCCGGTTATTGGTCGAAGAAAGGCCGTACTTGACGCCGCACTCGATCATACCGGTCTGCCAGAACTTGGTCTGGAAATCCAGTTTGGCGCTATAGATATTGACGACCTGTTGTCCGTCGATCGTCAGCCCCAAAGACGTATAGCCGAGATATGGCTTGTCGTAGCGCGTCTCCTGGCTGTTGGTCGTGATGTTGTTGTAGCGGTTGTAATCCACGTTGACCGTCAGTTCGCGCTCCAGCGCCTCGGAGAAAGTGTGGGTATAGTTCAAGTTGGCGGTATGCTGCGGTGCACGGAGCCGGTTGGCGGAGTTGGTCGTGCTGTTGATGCTGTCGGTCGCGCTGCTGACATACGCGCTATTGCGACCAGACATGATCTTTTGATTAGCATCCATATACGGCACCTGCAGGATAAATCCGAGCGTATTTGCCGAATCGATATACCAGTCGTTGCCCACCTTGAGCATATAGTACTGGAACCCCAAGTCATAACCCGAGCGGGAATAACTCTTGAGTGCCGGCGTCTCGCGATAGGATTCGAACTCGACATCGTTCTGGCCATACACTTGGGTCAACTGGCCGAAGGTATAAGTCTTCTCGCCGCGGTAGTTGAGGTTGAGGCTGACCATATCCATCTGCAGCCATCGCTTCACGTCGCCGAAGTACATGCCTCCGTAGGCGGCAGAGAGCATGCCGTTGAGCCCGCGCATCATGTTGCGCTTGGTCTTGATATTGATGATTCCTCCTTGTCCGCTGGCGTCGTATTTTGCCGATGGATTCGAGATAATCTCGATTTTCTCGATGGTGTTGCCGTCTGTTCCGTCGAGCATGGCTTTCAGTTGCTGTCCACTCAGGTAAGAGGGCTTGCCGTCGATATAGATCTCGACGGATTTGCCGTTGACCGTGATGTTTCCGTCCTTGTCGATACGCACACCGGGAGCACGGCGCAGGATCTCATTGCCGTTGGCACCTGCTGCCAGCGGCGACTGACTGACGTTGACCACCAGTTTGTCCATCTGGCGTTCTATCAGCGGGCGCTTGGCTTTCACCTCGACTTCGCGGAGTTGCTCCGTCTCTTCGCTAAGCACGAAGTCCGGCCCTCCGAAGAGCGATTTATAGCCGACAAACGAAGCCTGGATGAGATATTCGTCGGCCGGGACATCCACGTTGTAGCGTCCGTACTCGTCGGTGATAGCACCCGTCAGCAAGCTGGAGTCGGGTGAGAGAATAGAAATAGTCACAAACGGCATAGGTTCGCCTTTGTCGTTCTTTACGAGTCCTGTCACGTTCTCTGCCTGCGCGACCACCCAGACCAAAGCCAGCAGCACCACTGTAGAAAAAATCTTTCGTTTCATACCTTCTTTTTTTTAGTTTTTTCAAAATCGAGTGCAAAAGTACTGCTTTTTGCTGACCTGTGATATGAAAAAACGGACATTCTGCATCTTTTTGCTTTTTTTCAGGCAAAAAACACCGAAAAATCGGCTGTCAATGGTATTCCAAGCATTCGGAACTGGCTTGGCGAGACGCATCCCATCTGCTGAAACTCCAGCGCCATGTGGCTCAAATCATAATAGCCGTGACCTATTGCTACACTCATCAAGTCGCTCGGCTGCTTCGCCGCGGCTGCCTGCTGCATGGCTTGCAGAGCCTTATGGAATCGCCGCAGCCGCACAAACTGTTTTGGCGGGATACCTACATACGTGCGGAAAACACGCAGGAACTGTCGTTCGCCCAGACATGCCTCTGATGCCATTCCTGCCGCCGAGATATCTCCTTTCGCTTCATCACATGCGGCTACTACGCGACGCAAGCGCGCGTAATTCCTATCTTCTGTATCAGGCAAATGTCCCAGAAAGAACGCATCAATCAGTCGTGCTACCTCTTCTGCCGTCCGGGTCTGCTTGAATAGTTTGTCGCATTGGAGCAGTCCCTCGTTACCATACGCTTGTGCCGTCACTACCTGACCGGCAAGGAACTGCATATCGATGCCTAAGAGCGCATGCATGCCTCCCGGTTCGAAATCGAGCATCATCCCCTCAAACCAACCGCTTATGGTCGTCAGTGCAATAGGTTTCTGGCAGGCGCCAAAAAGCACCAGACCATCCGTCGCCACCCCGTTGATATCAGCCCTTGCGTTGCGCATAAATACAAACCCGCCATAGTTAGGCAGCAGGGTTTGTACGTGCTTGCCCGCCACGAAATGCGGGTCGTCAGCCGGAGGTGTCATCGTATCTGTAGAACCCTCAGCACGCACAAACACATAGCGCGTGATATACGGCCGCAAAGCCTCAGTAGGAGAAATGATCTGAAAGTACATACCTTTCTACTTATTCCACATAGGTGACATAGCTGCCGCGGACGCATTTCCAACGACCATCGTAGAGCAGCGACACATCGTCACCATACACACCGTCAATCTTATCGCCTTCGTTATCCACCGCATACCAGTATTTGCCCTGCTTGATCAGGAAACAGCCGTTCCAGAAGATATAGGGACTCTCGTTGGAATAGCAGTCCAGTTTGCGTCCGGAACAATGATAGATATCCCAATAGCCGGCACTGCGCTGGACTGTGACGTATCCCCACGGATAATAATAGATAATGCTGCCGTAGATACCACTCACCAGGTCGCCGTCCTCATCCGCCAAATACCATGTGCCGCTTCGGCGGACGCGGTAATAGCCGTTGTAGAGCAGGTTGATCTCGTCGCCATAGAGGATAGACGACGAGCCGCGATAGATATAGACCGTGCGACTGGACAGGCGGACGTAGCATCCGTTCCAGAGATCCTGATAGTTGTCGGTACATGCAATCGACTTGCGGGTCGTCAGCTCATAGCCGCTGTCCTCGAACCACAAGTCATACTTGTCGGAGACGACATATTGTGCCTGCATCGACAAACAAGCCGACAAAACCAACAACAGGCTGCATGCTATGTGTTTCATAAGGCTTGGAGTTTTTATGTGGGTTAACGGATAAAATGCATCGGCTGCGATGGCTCGCGTTCAGGCCATGGCTTGCCGTCGATGGCTTTGAGCAGGTAAGCCATGTTGTCGGCGAGTGTACGCATGGTCTGCATACCCTCGGTGTCCAGCCGGGCTTGACCCTCTTCGCGCCCATAAACGATGTTCCAGTACTGGCTTGTAACAACCGGCATATTCATGATCTGGAAAGGCATGTTGAGCGTCTGGAGCGCGGCTGTGGCTCCTCCGCGCCGGCAGACTGCTACCGCAGCAGCAGGTTTGTTGCGGTATAGTTCGCCGGCGGAGTAGAACATACGTTGCAACAATGAAAGTACCGTTCCGTTGGGCTGCCCGTAATAGACAGGCGAACCTACGACGAGCGCATCCGCCGAAGCCATCTTCTCGTTGATACGGTTGCATATGTCGTCGTCGAAAACGCATCGGTTTCCGCCTTTTGCCTTGCATTGCGCGCAAGCAATACACCCGCGAGCAGGCTTCGTGCCGATGGACACGATTTCCGCCTCTATGCCCTGCGATTCAAGGCGGTTCTTGATTTCGGACAACGCTATAAACGTGTTGCCTTCCCGGCGCGGAGATCCGCAGATAAGCAGTACTTTCATTGTGTTCGGTTTTTAAAAGTTACAACAAATGGCATGCCACGGTCAGACCGGCCATAACGATCGAAACCATCGACATGAGTTTGATGAGGATGTTGAGGCTTGGCCCCGACGTGTCCTTGAACGGATCACCTACGGTGTCACCCACAACAGTCGCCTTGTGGCAGTCGCTGCCCTTGCCGCCGAAGTGACCTTCCTCGACATATTTCTTGGCATTGTCCCATGCGCCGCCTGCGTTGGCCATGAAGACAGCCAGCACGAATCCTGTTGCCAGACCGCCGATGAGGAGTCCGAGTACGCCAGCAACGCCCAGTACGAGACCGGTCAAGATAGGCACAATGATAGCCAGGATAGACGGCAGCAACATCTCATGCTGAGCACCCTTGGTGGAGATCTCTACGCAGCGGGCATAGTCGGGATCGGCTTTGCCTTCGAGGATGCCCTTGATGGTCTGGAACTGACGGCGCACCTCCTCTACCATCTTCTGTGCAGCACGTCCTACGGCGTTCATCGTCAGTCCGCAGAACAGGAAAGCCATCATCGAGCCGATGAAAATACCGACAAGCACAATAGGATTCATTAGATTGACGTTGTATGCCTCCATGAAATCGACAAGCGTTGCCTTGGCTGCTTCTACACCGTTCGGCAGGTCTCGACCTACGCGGACGAGAGCGATCTTAATCTCCTCTACATACGAAGCCAGCAATGCGAGTGCTGTCAACGCTGCGGAACCGATGGCAAATCCCTTGCCGGTAGCAGCCGTGGTGTTGCCAAGTGCATCCAGCGCATCGGTGCGCTGACGCACCTCGGCGGGCAGACCAGACATCTCGGCATTACCGCCTGCATTGTCGGCGATAGGTCCATAGGCATCGGTAGCCAACGTGATACCCAACGTGGAGAGCATACCTACGGCAGCGATACCGATACCGTAGAGACCCATACTCAGGTTCTGGGCAGTGAACTCTACATTAAAGCCGTTGGCGCAGAGGTAAGCCAGAATAATAGCCACACCTACCGTCACTACAGGAATAGCCGTGGAGAGCATTCCGAGACCCAGACCGCTGATGATAACGGTAGCCGGACCGGTCTGCGAGCTCTCGCTGACTTTCTGGGTCGGCTTGTACGACTGAGAAGTATAGTACTCGGTAGATTGACCGATGATAACACCGGCGAGCAGACCTACTACCACGGAGAGGCTGACTTGCCACCACTGGCTGCCCTCGGTGCCAAAGAGCCATGCAAAGATACCGAACGTCACGCCGGCGATAAGTACTGCCGCTGTGTTGGTACCAATACTGAGTGCACGAAGCAACTCTTTCATGCCGGCTCCCTCTTTGGTCTTGACGAGATAGATGCCGATGATACTGAGCAATACGCCGCAGGCAGCGATGAGCGATGGAGCCAATACGGCTTTCAGTTGCAAGCCCTCGACAGCCGAACCGGCAAAAGCGGCAGCGCCGAGAGCCATCGTGGCCAGGATAGAACCGGCATACGACTCGTAGAGGTCGGCACCCATGCCGGCGACGTCACCTACGTTGTCGCCTACGTTGTCGGCGATGGTGGCGGGATTGCGTGGGTCATCCTCGGGGATGTTGTACTCGGTCTTGCCGACAAGGTCGGCACCTACGTCGGCCGCCTTGGTGTAGATACCTCCGCCGACACGTGCAAACAGCGCCTGCGTCGAAGCACCCATGCCGAAGGTAAGCATGGTGGTGGTGATGGTGATAAGATCGGCGTCGGCGCCTACGAGTGAGAGCAAGCCTGTTTTCTGCAGAACGAGGAACCATCCGGCGATATCCAGCAGTGCCAGGCCGACAACAGTCAGACCCATCACGGCGCCCGAACGGAAAGCAACTTGCAGACCGGCGTTTAGTGACTGACGAGCCGCGTTAGCCGTACGTGCCGATGCATAGGTAGCCGTCTTCATTCCGAAGAATCCTGCCAGACCGGAGAAGAAACCGCCGGTCAGGAAAGCGAACCAGACGATGCCGTTCTGCAGATGGAAATAAGCCATTACAGCAAATACAGCAGCCAGGATGACGAACACAATGGTTACAACCTTGTACTGCTGTTTGAGATAAGCCATCGCACCCTTTCGGACATGCGAAGCAATGGTGCGCATCAGTTCTGTACCCTCGTCCTTGCCCAGCATAGAACGATAGAAATAGTACGCAAAACCAAGCGCCAACACAGATGCCGCCAAAACGACATACATCAACAATGTAAGATCTTGCATAAGTGTGTGTGTTTAATGATTAGTATTATAAGGATTTTTTTAATAAACGGTTATAAACTCTTGAAGTAGCGGTCTGCCTCGATGGCAGCTTTGCAACCCGATGCGGCTGCTACGATAGCCTGACGATAATGCGGGTCGGCGCAATCGCCTGCGGCAAACACTCCGGGTAGAATCAGTCGTTGGTCATTGGTCGTTAGTCGTTGGTCGTAGCACTGCGGACTGTTGCCGTCGGTCAGGATATAGCCTTCGGCATCGCGGGCGACATACTCCTTGAACAGGTCGGTGTTGGGATGATGACCGATGGCCAGGAAGAAACCGTCGATATTGATATGACGGATTTCTTCGTCAGGCTCTCCTTTGCGGAACACCAGCGTGGCACCCTGTACCTTGCCTTCGCCGGTCAATTCGACGGTGTTGTGTTCGAACAAGATTTCTATCTTTGGATTCTGTTTTACACGCTCTTGCATAACGGCGGACGCGCGCAAGAAAGGCTTGCGCACGATGAGATATACCTTCTCACAGAGGCCTGCCAGATAGTTGGCTTCTTCACAAGCCGTGTCGCCACCGCCTACGACAGCTACCGTCTTCTTGCGATAGAAGAAGCCGTCGCACGTGGCACATGCACTCACGCCGCGTCCGCGGAACTCGCGTTCGCTCTCCAGCCCCAGATACTTGGCACTGGCACCGGTGGCAATGATAACGGTGTCGGCTTCGTAGAGGTCAGTGTCGTTGACCCAGACCTTATGTGGTTGGTCATTGGCTGTTAGCCGTTGGCAGAATTCTACTTTGGTGACGATGCCGGAGACGAACTGCGTGCCGAAGCGCTCAGCCTGACGACGCATATCGTCCATCATGGTGAACGGATCCACTCCGTCCGGATAGCCGGGGAAGTTTTCCACTTCGGTGGTAGTCGTTAACTGACCGCCCTGCTGCGGGCCGTCGATGAGTAGCGGATGCATGTTGGCTCGGGCAGCATAGATGGCTGCAGTGTAGCCCGCAGGGCCGGAACCGATAATCAAACAAGATACTTTATTCATCTTAAATCTATTACAGTCGCATTTTTGCGTTTCATTTCAAATATAGGTTTGTCGTTCGCAAACTTCCCGTCGCGGAACGAAAGGCGCGTATAAGAAGCTCCTTCTTTTACCTCCAGCGAGACCGGCATGAGCGTTGCGGACTTGAGCGTCAGTTCAAAACGCTGAATCCCTTTTGACTGGTCTTTCGGAACCAGCGTAATGATGGTAATACCGGCATTAGTGGCTTTTTCGGAGACCTTGCAGACCTTGCTTAACTCGCGTGCGTAAAGAAGCGGATTGGAATCCAGAAGTTCCTCTTTGGTCGGCTCCGAAATGGTCAATTCTTTCGTTTCCATCGAATAAACATAGAAATTCTTGTTGTCGTACGATGCCTCGGTATTAAGGAGGTTGATGTAGAAAGCCCGACCTCGCATAGTGATGCGTCCTGTGTGCGTCTCAGGATGTGCCGCACTCTCTGCTATGGTGAGTGTGAATTTCGCGCGAAACGTGGTGTTCTCCATCTTTTGGAGAAACCGATCCAGCGCGGTTGCGTTCTGAGCCATGCTCCACAGGGGAAGCAAAGAGCAAACTATAAGCAATATCTTCGATTTCATCGTCATTTTATTTCACATTTAGTTGTTGTAACAATTGTTCCAGTTGATCCATATCTACGATGAGTACATCGCGTCCCTTCGGACCTTTGTTGGGTCCTACAATACCGGCAGCCTCCAGTTGGTCGGACAGTTTTCCCGCGCGGTTGTAGCCTATCTCAAACGCGCGTTGCAGGCGGCTGGTTGACCCTTCCTGTTTTGCTACGACATAACGGGCTACATCGGCAAACATGGGATCCAAACGTTTCATGTCCACACTCCCCGGGGCGAGTGCTTCGCCTTCGGAACCCTCGGCAACGTATTCGGGCAGCGGATACGGCTGCAGATAATGCTGTTGCTGCTGGATATGTCTGACGATTTCATCCACTTCGGGCGTATCGACAAAGGCACATTGGACGCGTGTAATGCTGGCGTTTCCTGCATAAAGCGAGTCGCCTCGACCGATCAACTGCTCGGCTCCCTTGGCATCAAGCACCGTGCGCGAGTCGATAACGGATTGAGTGCGCAAGGCAATACGCGTCGGTATATTGGCCTTGATGACACCGGTCACAATGTTGACCGACGGACGCTGCGTTGCCAGAATCATATGCATTCCGACTGCTCGTGCCTTCTGCGTGATACGTGCAATAGGTGTCTCTACCTGTTTGCCTGCCTGCATGATGAAATCGCCGTATTCATCTATAACAATCACGATATAGGGCAGGTATTGATGATGCAAATTGTCACCTACCACTTTGTCCGGATTGAGGCGGCGGTTAATGAACTTCTCATTGTAGTCCTCCAAATTGCGGACACCGGCATCCATGAGCAGTTTATAGCGGTTTTCCATCTCAATAACGAGTGAATTGAGGGTGTTGATCACGCGGTCGCAGTCGGTGATGACAATCTGTTCGGGATCGGTCTCCGGCATGGCTGCCAGGTAGTGGCGCAACAGCGGTTTATACGGTGCGAACTCTACCATCTTGGGATCCACGAGTACCATCTTCAGTTCTGCGGGATGCTTCTTATACAGGAGTGATGTGATGATGGCATTGATGGCTACCGACTTACCTGTTCCAGTTGCACCGGCGACAAGCAGGTGGGGCGTCTTGGCCAGATCGAACATGAAGACTTCGTTGGTAATAGTGCGACCGTAGGCGATAGGCAGGCGCATCTTCTTCTCTTCCTGAAATCGCTTGGAGGCCAGCACCGAATGCATCGAAACGACCTGAGGCTTCTCGTTCGGCACCTCGATACCTATTGTTCCCTTACCCGGCATAGGTGCGATGATGCGGATTCCGGTCGCCGAGAGCGACATCATGATATCATTTTCCAGTGCCTGGATCTTGGCTACGCGGATACCGGCTTTCGGTACTATTTCATAGAGCGTCACAGTCGGTCCGACTGTTGCTTTTATACTATCAATTTCTATGCCATAGTTGCGAAGTGTTGTCACAATGCGGTTGGCGTTGTCCTGTTGCTCTTGCTGGTTGATGACAGGAGCCGACTCATTGTCATAGACTTTCAGCAGGTCAAGGCCGGGGAATACGTATTTGGATAATTCCTTGCGCGGATCGTAAGGTCCTAATTTCTCAAGCGGGTCAACCGTTTTGTCGTCGGTCACTTGCTCAACGTCTTGTCCTTTGCTGATGGCGAAGTCCACTTTAGGCTTTTTGGAGTCCACAGCGGGCTTCTTATCCTCGATTTCATCGACAATTACTACCGATGAATCCGAGTCCTCGACAACCGTCGGCGCTATCTGGACTACAGGCATACCTCCATCGTTGCTCGGAACAACTACCACCTGTATGTCATCATCGTCTTTGTTCTCGTCTTGCACCGGAGTTATCGTGTCTTCCGTGACTTGCACCACGTCGCCCGTCTGATTGAAAGCAATGACGGGAGAAGACGGTTCTTCGTTGTTTTCTTCCGGTTCCATCGGAGTTACGGTGCCAAACAGATCCTCTTCTTTCGGTTTGCGGACGAACAGCCCTTTTATCCATCCTGCAAAGCGGCTCATATGCTCGATGAAATGGCGGTCAATGACGATAAAGTAGATGATTAGTATTGTCAATAGAATCAGAACCATGCCGAGCGGATAAACATACGAGTTCAACCAGGACGATAGTACTTTGCCGTGGCTGCCTCCGAGCTGAATGAACCAGTTGCTGAGTCCGAACATGGTCTGGGCGAAACTGAGCACAACGGATGTCCATAAAAGCCAGAATGCAGAATGGAAGAACCATTTGGTACCGCTTGTTTGTGTCGCGTTCAGCAATTTGAGACCGAAGACCAATAACAATATGATGAGTGCAATAGATGCCACACCGAAAGAACCGTTAATCAATTTCTCGGCAGACAGGGCACCCGGCAGTCCCATGACATTCTGGATGTCCTGGCGGTTTCCCGTTGCATTCTCACCGGAGAGCACTGAAAAATCCGTACTTCCGGTAAAGAAGAAACTGAAATAAGCAATGGCAAGAAAGATAGCCAATGCAATCATAAGGCTCCCTACTACATAGTGGGTACGCTTATCGTGGATGAGTTCCGAGAATTTTGACCAAAATGACTCCTTTTCCACGCGGATGGGGTCTGGCTCTCGTCTCGTGTTCGGTCGGTTGGATACTGTTCGTCTGGGCATAGTTATTCAAATTTAGCTGCAAAGGTACGCAAAAAAGTTGAAAGTTGAAAGCTGAAAGTTGAAAGATTGCAATTTTTTGACAAAAAAGTGTATTTTTTCGTAAAAAATACGTGTAGGCTTGCATATATAATTTTTTTTTTGTACTTTTGCGCTAATTTTGAATAGATATGGCCGAATATGTACATCATGAAGGGGTTGTGTTGACCGTTAAAGACGGAAAGGCGCGCGTGGAGATAGTGCAGACAAGTGCGTGTCAGGCCTGCAAAGCGAAGCATATGTGCCTGTCGTCGGAGAGCAAGAGCAAGTTGATAGATGCGGAGGTTTCGGGTACGCTGAATCCGGGCGACAGGGTGGAGGTGTCTGTTCGTGAACAATTGGCTTGGCGGGCCGTATGGATAGCCTATGTGTTGCCGTTCCTGGTGATGATAGGCGTTATAGCCGCACTAAGTGTATGGACAGACTGGAACGATGCGGTCGTGGGAGGTGTCTCGATAGCTGCGATAGCCTTGTACTACTTGCTTCTCGGTTTGTTCAAAAACCGGCTACAGAAGCAGTTCTCTTTTACGGCGAGAAAGATATAAAATGTTAACAATATAAAAAAACAACAAGCAATGAATCTGATTTTGATTTCAGCAGGGCTTTTGGGAATGATAGCGCTGATAGCGGCGGTGTTGTTGTTCTACATTTCCAAAGCCTTTCAAGTGGAGGAAGACCCTCGCATCGATTTGGTGCAGGCCGTCTTGCCCGGAGCCAATTGCGGCGGATGCGGTTTTGCGGGCTGTCGTGCTTTTGCCGAGGCTTGCGTGAAGGCAGACACACGCAATGGCTTGAGTTGCCCGGTAGGTGGAGAACCTACGATGGACGAGGTAGAGAAAATCCTGCAACCAGTAGGGGATGAGCAAGCGGCTCCTGCTGCGGCAGAAGGCGCGGAGAAGAAAGGTTTCGATCCGGCTATGGCTGCCAAGATCAAGGCGCTGCCGACGCCAAGGGCGGTATTCCCGCAAGTGTTGGGAATACATTAAAATGTTTTTTTTCTGTGAAAAACGTTAATTAGTTAGCTTATGAGAACATTCAGAATAGGTGGAGTTCATCCACAGGATAACAAGCAGTTTTCCGCTCATCAGCCCATTACGGAGTGCCCGCTGCCTCAGCAGGCTATCATCCCGTTGGTGCAACATATCGGCGCACCGGCGCAGGCTGTAGTGGAAGTAGGAAAGAAAGTGAAAGTGGGCGATCTGTTAGCCAAAGCCGGCGGATTCGTTAGTGCAAATATCTGTTCGCCGGTCAGCGGAACAGTCAGCAAGATCGATGCGGCGACCGATGCCTGGGGCGCACCCATGCAGGTCATTGTGATTGATGTAGAAGGCGACGAGTGGCTTGAGACGATAGACCGCAGTACGGACCTGAAAGCCGAGTGTGCGCTGGAGCCGAAGGAGATCATCGACAAGATTTCGGCAGCCGGAATCGTTGGTCTGGGAGGTGCATGTTTTCCAACCCACGTGAAGCTGTTGCCGCCTCCAGGCAAGAAAGCTGAGGTGCTCATTATCAACGGTGTAGAGTGCGAGCCGTTCTTGACTTGCGACCATCAGTTGATGCTGGAGCATGGCGAGGAGATCGTGGCGGGTATCCGCATCCTGATGCGTGCGTTGAATGTCAATCGCGCCATCATCGGTATCGAGAACAACAAGAAAGACGCTATCCAGCACATGCAAGAGCTGGTGAAGGACGTCGAGGGCGTTGAAGTCAAGGCGCTGATGCTCAAGTATCCGCAAGGCGGCGAGAAGCAGTTGATCGACGCATGTATCCGCCGTCAGGTGCCGAGCGGAGCACTGCCTATAGAGGTAGGTGCTGTCGTGGACAACGTGGCTACCGTCTTTGCCGTATATGAGGCTGTGCAGAAGAATAAGCCGCTCGTCTCGCGCGTAATGACCGTGACGGGTCGGGATGTGCAGAAGCCGGGAAACTATCTGGTGCGTTTCGGAACACCGATTGACGAGGTTATTCAACTCGCAGGCGGAGTGCCGGAAGGTACAGGTAAGATCATTGGTGGAGGCCCGATGATGGGTCGCGCGATGGAGCATACCGAGGGTATGCCGGCCAATAAACGTCTGAGCGGACTGCTGTTCTTGCCCGAGGAGGAGAGCCATCGTCCCGAGCCGGATCCTTGTATCCGTTGTGCCAAGTGCGTCGATGCATGTCCGATGGGCTTGGAGCCCTATCTGCTCTCCAAACTGTTTGAGAACGAGAAATGGGAAGAACTGGAGAAGCACGACATCATGGACTGCATTGACTGCGGTTGTTGTGTATTCACATGTCCGTCGCATCGTCGTCTGCTGGACGATATCCGTCCGGGCAAGGCCAAGGTGGGAGGCATTCTGCGCGAGCGTGCTGCTGCGGCAAAGGCTGCTGCCGAGAAGAAATAATTTGAAGATTTGAAAATTTGAAAATTCATTAGATATGGAAAAATTAATTGTAGCTCCGGCGCCTCATGCGCACAGTGGTGACAGTGTTCGCCGGAATATGCTATTGGTCATTGCGGCCTTGATTCCGGCATACGCCGTTTCGGTAGTAGAGTTCGGATGGGGTGCTCTCATCACGATGGCTATTAGCGTGCTTGCTTGTGTGGGAGCCGAATGGCTGATCACCAAGTACCTGCTCAAGCAGAAGCCGTCAATCTGCGACTGTTCGGCTATTCTTACGGGTATGCTACTGGCATTCAATGTGCCGAGCAACCTCGACTGGTGGATTATTCTGATAGGTGCCGTATTTGCTATCGGCGTGGGCAAGATGACTTTCGGTGGTCTGGGACAGAACCCGTTCAACCCTGCACTGGTAGGACGTGTGTTCCTGCTG
>JAFPJV010000011.1 GCA_017425065.1 Paludibacteraceae bacterium | reverse complement strand
GTGAAGAGTGAAGAGCTAAGAGTGAAAGAAGGAACGAATTAAAGAATTAAGGAGTGGAGGAAACAGACGGAGCTGGAGAGGCTCCGTCTGTTGCAAATATAGTGACGGTATAGTGACGGTATAGTGACGTTAAGGATGGTCGCGAAATGGTCGCGTGATTGATGAATAACTGACAAGAAATTGACAAGAAACCGTCTCAAGAAAAGTTAAAATATTTAATAAATTGGCGACAAAGTGCATTTTTTGTCGTCAAATTGTATGTTATACAACATGAATACTTGCGGGTGTGAGAAAAAAAGTGTACCTTTGTCGCAGGTTTGCTTGCGTGCGTACGTGAGCGTATATACGCGCGAGAGACCATCCGAATAAGGATTTAGAAACGAATAAAATTTAATATCAAGATATGACAACAATCAAACGTTTTCTAATTGTCGTTTCCGTACTGACATTAGTACTGAATCAGGTATTTGCCGAGCGCGTTTCGCAGGAGGATGCAGCGGCTGTGGCAAACAACTTCATGAATGCCGGGAGTTCGCAGTCCGGCTTGCGCAAATCAGGAGGCAAGCGGATGGTTCTCAAGAACACCGCTGCGGCTGCGGAGAACCAGTATTACATCTATGAGAATGCCGACGGCGAAGGCTGGGTCATGGTGGCAGCGAATGATGTGGTGAAGCCTATTCTGGCTTACTCCAAGACAGGTACGTTTAATACGGACAAGATGCCAAGCAATGTAAGTCATTGGCTGGGACACTACGACAAGTTTATCAAAAAACTTGAAACGGAAGGCGTAACGCAAACCGAAGAGGTAGCCGAGCAATGGAAGGGATTGCGTAAAGCGCCTCCATCGACTCCCGCTGGAACGATTGTCGTGGGTCCACTTATTCAGACGACATGGGATCAGACGGCTCCGTATAATAATCTTTGTCCGGGAACTGGTACTTATGAAAATGGTGGTTCTAAGGCTGCAACAGGCTGTGTGGCTACTGCTATGGCGCAGGTTATGAACTATTGGCAATGGCCAATTACTGGTAACGGTTCAAGAACCTATCAGCCAAAAGATCCGACTAGCGAGACGATTCCAAAAGAGACGTCCAAACGTTACGGTCAGCAAACAGCCGACTTTGGCAGCACAACCTATGATTGGGCGAATATGAAAAACAGTTATTCAGGTACGTCTACTTCTGCCCAAAAGGCAGCAGTGGCGACGCTTATGTTTCATTGCGGTGTTGCAACAGATATGATGTATGGAAATAGTGCAGACGGCGGTTCAGGCACCTATACTGTCAATTACAACGATTGGGATTGGGATGATGATGAAGGAGAGTGCGCGCAGAACGCATTTGTGATGTTCTTCCGTTATAAAAAATCGGGATTGACTGGATACATACGTGACGGTAATGGAGGATATCCATATAGTTCGTGGACTGATGCGGCTTGGACAAACATGATCAAGACCGAATTGGATAAACAACATCCTATTATGTACGGCGGTTCTGGTTCTGCGGGTGGTCATAGTTTTATCTGTGACGGATATGATGATCAGAATTATTTCCACTTTAACTGGGGATGGTCCGGACAGAATGATGGTTGGTTTACGCTTTCCAATCTTGTCCCTGGTTCAGGCGGTGCTGGAGGTGGAGGTTATAATTTCTCCCAAGATCAAGACGCTATTATTGGTATTGTTCCAGATAAGCCGGACATCACCATTACTTGGTCTGTTCAAGGCACCGAAACATCAAAATCATATACATACGGCTCTTTGTGGTCTCCTACTACCGAACCTTCTGACTGCGCAAGCGGCATGAAGTTCGTCGGATGGACAGAACAATCCTCTATCTCCGGCGGAACTAAACCTTCCGACCTCTTCGCTTCCGGCACTAAGATGGTCACAGAAACCAAGAAATATTATGCCGTCTATGCAACGGCAGGTAGCGGTTCTACCCCTGAAAGTTGGGGGTTGTGCGAAACGGTGGCTTCTGTTTCCGAAGGAACATATGTGATTACATGGAATAATTCTTTGTATTTACCAAGCGAAACTACTGCCTCTCAAAACCCTGCTGTAGGTTCTGGAATTTCAGAATCAAGCAAATCCCTTACAAACACCGTTAGTTCAGCAATGCAGTGGACGTTTACGGGCAATAACACGGATGGCTTCACAATCAGCCACACCTTCGGATCTACTACGTACTATTTGAATTCTACAAATACAGCTCAAGGTATTTCCGTTTCGACATCTAATAACACAACATGGAAAGTCAGTTTGGATGGGACTTATGGAATGTTGTTAAAAGGTAGTGATGCAGGCACTCGCTATTTGGCAGTTTATAATAGCGCTACTTGGCGTTATTACGCCACAGGTAGCAGTTATTCCGGAACTATGCGCCTATACAAGCAAACTGGCGGTTCCGGGACCTCCTATTCTGACTACTCGCTGATATGTTCTGCACCTTGCTCTAACACGCCGACTATGTCATTCTCTGCCCCAACGACGGTTGCAAAGACTACTGCGGATGGTTCGTTTACAAAGACCGTTACTATTTCCGGCAAAGGCAGTGGACAAACGGTTGCCTACAGCAGCAGTGATGAGACGGTTGCAACCGTCAATAGTTCCGGTGTCGTAACATTGAAAGGCAAAATCGGCTCAACAACCATCACCGCTTCAGTAGAAGCCAACGGTACGTATTGCGCTGCATCTGCAAGTTACACACTCAATGTCACAGCCGCACCCATCAACGTAACCTTGTACTACAATGGCACATCTGTCACATTTAACGACCAAACCAGTCCTTATACATTGCCTTCTGGCACACCGTACAACGCAGCCATGTGTAGCGGCGACTGGACGTTTGCCGGTTGGTACGGCAGTGCGTATAGTAAGAGTACAGACGCACCGTCCTATATTGCCGAACTGAATGCTACGGGTTCGGCCTATGCGGTCTATACCACGACAGAAACAAGCGGAAGCGGCGGAGCAGGCGGCTCAGTGACAATAACAACGTCCACGGCCAATATTCCGACATCGTATGGAAGTGCGAATACGTTTACGGAATATACTTTGGAAGGATATAAGTTCAAGATACAGCAAATGTATCTGAATGGCGGAAAACTTCAATGGAGAGCTGCAGGTAATAGCAGTGGAACTGGCACGATGTATAACAATGAGACCTTCCCAGGCAAGATAACTTCGATTGTTCTGACCTATAATAGTAGCGATGCCAACAAAAACTTTACTGTCAAAGTAGGAGATTCTGCCAACCCGAGCAGCGGGACAAGTATTACACCTTCTATTTCGGGAGGTGTCTATACGTTTGACTGCTCTTCTGCTAACGCAGACTATTTTGTGCTGACAAACGGTTCTGGTGCCGGTTATTTGGATCAGATAGTAATCAATTACGGTGGCGGTAGCACCAGCACTACTTATTATGCTACTTCACCGGATTGCGCTCCGACTACCACTTACACCGTGACATGGAAAGCGTGTGGGGAGGTATTCAAGAGCGAGACCTATGCGGAAGGAGCGGCGCTTGTGCTTCCTGATCCGGCACCGGAGGACAACGCCGGCAAGAGTTTCTACGGCTGGACGGAAACAGAACATCATACCGGCGCTTCTGCTCCGGCAGATGCATTCACGACTGCCGGTAGCAAGACCGTAACAAGCGACGTAACGTATTATGCAATCTATTATTAATCCAAACCTTAACACTGATACGAATATGAAAACGACAAAGTATATCATCTCTATTGCCCTCGCGTTGAGTTGTGCGTTCGGTAATGTGTTTGCTGTCAACAAGGCGTATTATAATTCGGTGAACGGCAAGCAAGACAGTCAACTTCGTGAAGCGTTGACGGCGTTGGTGTATAGCAAACATACAACCAATGTGGGCTATACATGGGATTTCAACGACATAGATATCGTGGGCGGCGAAGTACTGGACATGTACTCAACCTGCGTGTGGACAGTATCTTCAGACCAATGCGGTGGATATTCCGGAATATGTGATTGTTACAACCGTGAGCATGTTGTTCCGCAGAACCTGTTCAATGAATCTCTGCCGCAGAAAGGCGACCGCCATCACCTGTTCCTTACAGACGGTAAAATCAATGGCATGCGTTCGTCTTATCCGTTTGGAGAAACGAATGTCACGACCGGTTTCAGCGGAATATCCAACAGCGAAAAAGCTTTGGGAAAGTTGGGCACTTCGTCCGGCAACTTCACCGGGACTGTTTATGAGCCGGATGACGAATACAAAGGCGACATAGCGCGTGCTATCATGTATATGGCGATTCGTTATGCAACCGCAAGCGACTGCCGTGTGGGATCGGGGACGTCCAATTCGTATCCCGTAACGGCATGGAGTAGTAATGCAATGTTCAGCAGCAGCCTCAGCACAAATTACGGACTTTCGAATGCTTCGGTGACAGTGTATATGGCTTGGCATCGTGCCGATCCTCCGAGTGCGAAAGAGATTGCACGCAACAACGGTGTTGAGGCATTGCAAGGCAACAGAAACCCGTTTATTGACTATCCTGATTTGGCGGAATACCTATGGGGAAATCGAAAGGGAACAGCGGTAGTCCTGGACAACTTGACACCTACCTTCGATAGTCCTTGCTCGGGCAAACTGAGTACGCCGAATGTAACAACGGTTGCAGGCGACGGACAAATCACCTTGACATGGACAGACGTAACGGGCGCAAGCAGTTACACCGTACATATCGGAGCCGGAGAAGGTTATACCACCGAGTGTAGCAACCCGTCGATCGGAACGATCACCCATTCGGGAACTACCAATACGTGCATTATTACCGGTTTGGTAAACGGCTTGAGTTATACCACATCCGTTGTGGCGAAGGGCGGAACGACCTGCAACAGCGATGCGGATACGGATACGAGCATACCGTCAGCGACTCCGTCGGACGTAACGGTTACGTTCCACGCAAACTATGACGGCGCAGATCCGGCAACAACCACACAGACTATTCCGTATAATACGGCAACTAATCTGACGGCCAATAGTTTCTCGCGTACGGGCTATACCTTCCAAGGCTGGGCTACGTCGGCAAGCGGAGCCAAGGAGTATAACAACCAGCAATCCGTAACGCTTATCAGCAATCTGGAATTGTACGCCGTATGGCAGAAAAACAGCCACGATGTAACTTTCAATCCTGCGCCAACAGGGGCAACGGTTACGGTGAATGGACAGAGCACAAGTCCGCAGAGTGTAGCATACGGAGAGACGGTGACGATAGTTATCACACCGGATGCGGCGTATAACATCAGCAGCGTAACGGCTACGGGCGTTACGTTGAGCGGCGAAGGCAACACGCGTACGTTCACGATGCCGGATGCCGATGTGACAGTCACTGTCACCATGACGCCGAAGCCGACATACACGATAGGCTTCTATAATAATGGCGAACTTATTGGCACTGAGCAAACGGTAATACAAGGTCAGTCTGCCACTCCGCCGGCTGATCTGACACCCTGCGAAGACTATACGTTCGTAGGTTGGTGGACCGCTACTTTGGCGACCGATAACACCACCGCGCAAACTTGGGTTACTGACTTTACCGCTACTCAAGATCAAAACTACTATGCGGTATTTAGTAAGACAGAAGGAAGCGGAAGTGGTGGAAGCACAAACATCACTCTTAATGCTAGCATAGATACTTCTTTCCCCAAAGATGGCATCACTCTCACAACTTCTAATGGTGTACTAAACAATGGCACTGACTACCGTATTTACAAAGGAGCTACTCTTACTATAACATCGTCGGTAGGCAATATATCATCTATAGCATTTACATTTGACGGCTCTTATAATGGAGGAGGTTGGGAAACATCATATACTCCCAATTCTAGCACTTGGACTTCTCCTGCTTGTACATCAGGAAGCAGTGGAAAACAAGCACGTATTACGCAAATTATTGTTACTGTAGACGGTGGCGGCAGTAGTACTACTTATTACACCACCTCTCCTGATTGCCCGACACCGTGTGCAAACGAAATTACTATTACAAAGGGTAGTGATCCAGTTAACGGTACCTTTGTATTAAGCAATAGTGGTACTGTTTGTATTGACGAAGGCAACGCCTCAACGACTGTTACGGCTGAGCCGAACGACCATTACCACTTAGAAACTGTCACTACTACAGGTGATGTAGGTTCAGTTGGTAGTATCAGTGGCAACACATGTACAATCACCGGTATTAATGCGAATACCACTATCAATGTGACCTTCGCTGCTGACCCGAAAGATGTTGTTTACTGGTATGTAGCAGGCACTCCGACCGCTGAAGAAAAATACGCCGGTGAGACCTTAGCCGGTATTACTGCTCCTACGGAAAGCGACTGCGATGGGAAGGCATTTGTCGGTTGGACAGCAACTGCAGACTATTCCAGCGAAACGGATGCACCGGACGACCTCTTTAACGACCCGACCACCAAAACGATGCCTACTGGAGGTACCAATTACTACGCTGTGTTTGCTGATGGTACGACAAGTGGAGGGCCAAGTAATTTGATAGAATATGATGGTTCTGGAATCGTGACATTAGAGGAAATTGATGGCGTTTCCCAAAATGGCGTAAGTACATATGCAGCCGGAAATGCTCCTTACTTACTCAAATTTGACGGAGATGGTGATTATATTCAATTCAATCTCACATCTGTTCCTGCTACTTTGTCATTTAATTATAAAATGATTGGCGGTGGCAACACCTCCACGATGACAATCAAAGAATGTGCTACGGCTGATGGTTCTTATACGGATGTGCAAGCATTAACCATTAGCGGTGCACAGAATTCAACGGGCACACTAACTACCACCACTTCTTTTACCAAGAAGTATGTTCGTATGGTATTCACTAAGGGTAGTAATGTTGGTGTTGGCGCTATTACTATTACAGGAACAGGCGGTGGCGCCACTTATTCCAACTACTCCACTTCTTGCGTAGAGTGCACCAACAAAGTTACGCTGACTAAAGGAACTGAAAGTAACGGTTACTTCACGCTCAATAAGGCGGATGGTGAATATGAGAATTGTGCTGTCGGAGGATTAGTGGTACATGTGACGGACATTGTGCCGAGCGAGAATTATCAGTTCAAGGAGATTACGCAGGAAGGTATTGCTTCGGGTGTAACGATTGATCAGGTGAACAAGACGGTAACATACGACAAGGATGTAGCCGGTTCTTCGACCATCAATGTCGTCTTTGAACCGAAACCGACTTATACGATCCGATTCTATAACGGCGAGAGCCTTATCGGTTCAGCACAGTCCGTCATTTCCGGCAATACGCCTTCCGTACCGGATGATCCGGAAGCTTGCGAGGGATATACGTTTGTCGGATGGTGGACATCGCCACTGCCTGCAAGTAACACCGAATCGCATATCTGGGTAGGTGACTTCACGGCGACCGACAACCAAGACTATTATGCCGTATATCGTCATAATGAAGGCGGCAGCGGAGACGCAACGGAAAGTATTATTTTCAGTGACATATATAGCACGAACACCGTTGTGGAGGAGGAGACTATTTCTATTGGTACACATACCTCTGTGACCTTCACAAAGGGAGGTAGTGACACACAATATTACACCAACGGAGAAGCTATTCGTTGGTATGGAGGCGGAACATGCGTGGTGGCTTCGGATGCGGGCAACATCACCGGTATAACCTTCACATTCGGATCCAGTGACGGAAACAATATGATCGAGGCGGTAGGATATGATGAACCGACATGGACAGGAGAAGCCGCTTCGGTTACATTTACCCAAAGCGGAACTTCCGGCAATCGCCGTATAGCTGGTATATCTGTAACCATAGACGGTGGCGGAACTGCCCATTACACTACTGTATTTACATGCTCGGGTCATACCATTACGGTAGCTTCCGCGGAGCATGGTTCCGGAGAATCAGACAAAAACCGTTGCGATGAGGGTGGCACCGTAACTATCACGCTGACAGCCGATGAGGGCTATGAGTGTGGCGGTATTACTACCTCGCCGGTTGTTTCGGTGACCGAAGCGGCCGAATGCACGTATACCTTCTCGATGCCGGATGCGGATATTACGGTAACGCCGGTATTTACGCCGAAAGAGCCGCGTACGTTCACCTTCGAAAAGGGAACAGGTATCTGCGAGACGGCGACACTCACCGAAGCGGTTTGGGGAGGCGGTGTTACCCTGCCGACGGCTACTGCCAACTCGGGTTGCGATCCGGAATATGTATTTGCCGGCTGGGCGACGGCGGCTGTCTTGACAGAGACAGAGGTGCGTCCGACGCTGTATGCCGCAGGCACCTTGTACAACGGAGAAGAGACGACACTCTATGCTGTCTATTCCCAAACGACAGGTGGTAGTGCCTCCGGCTTTACGCTCAGTTATACAATAGATGATATTACCTACTATGTTGCCGCACGTACGGGTACCTATAAATATATGGGTGCTACTACTGATGTCGTGGATGCGGCACGCTTTACCATTGTGACTTCGAATGACAAGCAATACCTATGCTGGCACGGAGAGAACGACACGTACGTTTCCAATAACTCTAATAAGACGGATCTCCTATTCACCACAAATATAGAAAATGCATATAGTTGGGACATTACGGAAACAGGAAACACAATTGCTTTAGTGGCATCAAGTGGCCGTCACTTTATGTTCAACACCAACATCGCTCAGCGTGACCGATTTGCGGCCTACTCCACTGATGATGTTTTAGTTAAAGGTGACGCCGGTACGACGGTATATAACACCAACCCGAGTTGCGTTTGCTACTCCGTAGATATCACCTATAATGCCAACGGCGGTACGTTGGCGGAGGGTTGCGGCAACGTAATAGGCGGCGAATGCGATCGCGACTGGAGGCTCTGTGATGCACCGACACGCCCGGGCTATCTGTTCACCAAGTGGAAAGATCAGAACGGCACCTTGTACGATGCTGGAGCGACAGTGTCTCAACTGAACCTCTCGCTTACGCTGACCGCCCAATGGATACCGGCGCCTTATACGGTATTGTTCGACGCGGGCACCGGAACGTGCGTCGCTTCGCTGACCGAGGCGAGCCGCGGCGACGGAATCACGTTGCCCAAAGCGGAGCCTTCGCCCGCATGTGCGGACGACTGGACTTTCGTCGGCTGGAGCGCTACAAGATTAGTGGGCGAGACCAACACCTCGGCTACGATTATCGGCGTGGCAGGCGTTGATTATGTGCCGGAGACGGACAATGTCACGCTGTATGCCGTCTATCGTACATTGAGCGTGGAAGGAGCCACAACCGACTACACCCGCGTGACGGCTGCAACGCCGGAAGAAGGTGACTACGTGATTGTAGTTGCCCAAAGCGATGAGAGCTTCGGATTGGTAACGTACGGAGCGCCCAACAAAGGACGTCTTGCCTATACAGAAGCATACAGCATCTTGCCGTCCTCGACTGTTTCGTCGCCCGTTGCCACGCAGATCTGGCATCTCACGTACGACGCGTCGGGCTATGCTTATTTGTACAATGCCGATGCCGGTGCATATCTGGCGGCAAGCGGTACGAATATCACGTATAACGCCAACGGAGGTTCGGCATTCTTGTTTACAAGAGATCCCGGAACATACGGCGATTATCAGTGCTTGAATAACACGGCTTCGGAATCGTCGAACTACTATTTGGGTGCCAACAAGGATGCGGATTATGTCCGTTACTACGGCACATCTGCGCTCATCGCCACCAACAGCGTCACGCTCTACGCAGGCTCGACTGGCACGCGCTATTACAGCACGGATCCGGTATGCCAGGAGTGTACGGATCCGGAGTGGTCGTTCGAGCAGGGCACCAGCGTCGTCAAGACCAAGGGTAGCGAGCCGTTCACCAACAATGTGCTCAAAGTCCATGAGTCGTCCGGCGCGGTTACGTACTCCAGCACCGACGAATCGGTTGCAACGGTGGATGATGCGGGTGAGGTAACGCTGGTAGGAACAGGTAGCACCACAATCACGCTGCGTCTGGCGAAAGCAATGCCGTATTGCGCGGCTGTACTGCAATACGAACTGGAAGTCAGGGAACCGAGTATTGATGTAGTGGGCGTGACGGCAGACGGCGAGATCGTCATAGAGCACGATTTGGAAGGAACAATCACACTTGATCTGAGTGAAGGTCATGCCATCTCTACCGGCACGGCGGCTAACGACCTGTTCTTCTCCAAGTACTTCGAGGCGGCATCCAACATGAAGCTGTTCGCCATCTTCAACGGCACCGGACATGATATGGATATCTCGAATATACGCGTGCGTTGCAACTGTACGACATCCGGTACCAGTGTATGGCCATCCAAGACCGGGGATTTGGGTTATGTGGAACTGCGGACCATCAGCAAACTGCGCGAGCAGTATCCGAAGATGAAGATTCCTTCCGGCACGGAACTGATCTTCTGGTCAAACAACAAAGGATCTACATCATCAACTACCGCCCGTAATACCGAATTGCGTGAATGTATCACGTTTACTATTGGCGAGATGACATATCATTATTCGGATATGGAGGCGATGGAGATACCTAACTGGTTCTGTTTGGGCAGTTACACAACATATAATACAACGGATGCCGATGGCAACAACCAGTTTGTCTTCAACGGCGACGACTCCATGATCATGGAGCGTTACGACGAGACGACCGGCCGGTGGAATCCGATCGACCTCTTCGGCGCTGGTACATCAGCGGATCCGGCAAGCACGGAAGGCTTAGTGGATAATATCTCTACCGAATATGAGATTAACGGCGTGATGCAAGCATTGAACGATGGTAACGGCTTCCATGCCGAATGTGCAGGCAATCCTATTCCGCTCTCCACGAACCGTTATATGCTTGTGCGCAAGAACAGCGTTTTGGATGGTATGCATGCCGTAGCGTCCAATGCCACTTCTTTTGCTACCCTCTGCGAGGAGTGGGACGGAACACCTGTCGGCGGTTCTTCTGAAGGTTATTGCCGCTCGGGTAAGGTGTTCTCTGAAATTGCAGAATATGACTATGCGCAGAATTACATCGATTGGGAGACCATAACAAAAGATGATTATGATGTGGAAGAAAACGAAGATGGTACTACTTCTGTATCCTTCGAAGCTCCGCTGGATCTGGATGCACGCGCATGCTCGCTCCTGAAGATAGAGGTGCGCGACAAGACCGACAACACCAAGATCCTGGCAACGACGGAATACAAGATTCCTATCGTGGTCAAGGCGGGCGAGCACATGACGACAGATGATCTGTTCAAGGATCAGGGCGACAAGTGCGCAACATGCGACGTGGCTATTCTTGGCAGCGCCGTGCTTACCAAGGCTGACGACGAGGCGGCCAACGACATGCCCGAGGTACGCGATATCTACGTCTATGGAGGCGGTAAACTGGTTATCCCCGCCGAGACGCATTACAGGGCGCACAACCTCATCATGCGTATGCAGATGGCGGACGACAAGGTGAATGTGAATGTCCCGAACGTCAAGGTGGACGGCTCGCTCACCAACCAGTACGGCGGCGAGATACGTCAGCAGGTACGCGTCGGCACAAGCCGATTCTACCAGTTTGCCGTGCCCTATCCGGTGCGTCTGGAGGATGTGACGTTCACTGACGGATCGCCTGCTGTCTATGGTGAGGACTTCATGATACGTTACTACGACGGCGAGCAGCGCGCGCAGAATCTGGGCACGTCGTCCAACTGGCTCAATTACGACGGCACGATGTTGCAGCCCGGCGTCGGTTACACCTTGGCGGTTGCCAAGAAAGCCGGCCACGAGCAGCGCGAACTCATCTTCCCGATGGCGGACGCTTCGCTGGTAGAGGGTGAACCGCTGACCAAGCAGACGACGATCCACGCATGGGGAGACAATTCCATCCGTGCAAACCACCGCGGCTGGAACTTCCTCTCCAACCCCTATCTGACGACCTATGCCGAGAACAACCTGTACGGCGACGCAAGCGAAATGTTGACGACCGGACAACTTGTTCCCGATCCGGAGCACCCGGGCTGGTGGGTCAACAGTGGCGACGCAATCCCGTACGTCACGCTCATCAACTCCACGCGCACCGACTACTCGCAAGAGATGGTTTCGATGCAGGAGCTGCCGCCGTTCACCACCTTCTTCATCCAGGCGGGTGACGACGATCATCATTCCGGCGACGAGTTCTCACTGACTTTCAGCCGCGAGCACCGCAAGAATGCGGCTCCGGCATATATCCGTGCAGAGCAGAAATCACCTGTCGCCCGCTTCGGAGTGCTGCTCTCCGGCAACAACGCCAAAGACAACTGCGGCGTGGCGATATGCGAAGACTACTCGGCGGCGTACGACATGCAGGCAGACCTGAGCAAGGAGTTCGGCTCGGCATATTCGCTCAAGCTCTACACCTTGCAAGAAGACGCGATGCGCATGGCGTTCCTCGCCACCCATCCGGATAGCCTTGTCAAGCCTGTTCCCGTCGGCGTACGCATGCCTGCTGCGGCAGAATATACGTTCTCGATCGACCGTCGCTACGACCTCGGCGCGTTCAGCCATATCTACCTCACGGACAATGTGAGCGGACAGCATGTCGATCTGCTCGACAACACCTATTCGTTCAGCGGCACTCGCGCGCAGAACGATTCGCGTTTCAGCCTGTTCGTCGAGCTGCGCCGCGATACGCCGACCGGCACCGAGAACCTGCTGAACGGTATCTATGCCATCGGCCGCGACGGCTCGCTGATGCTCTCCGGATTGCCGGAGACGGCTCAGATATACGTCTATGACATGAACGGCCGGCTCATCCTCTGCCGACAGACACGGGCTGTCACATCCGTGGCATACCCCTTGCCGACGGGTGTTTACCAGGTACGTGTCGTCTCCTGCGGAGCCAAAGCCCTGCTGCGTGCTATTGTTCATTAACCTCTAAAAAACACGACGAATATGCCAAACAATTATTTGAATTTCATCTACGGTGTTTTTGGAGAAAAAGAAAACATGCGCAAACTGAGAGTCTATCTGATCTCGGGCGCCGTGCTTGTCGTATGGTGCTTGATGGTCTATCTGTTGATCCGCACGCCCAAGGACGATCCGCAGGTGCATGTGTCCGCACCGTCTGTGGTCTATACGGAGAAGGCCTCGCAAGCGAATAGGCCTGCCGTGGCGCGTCCCATGCGTTCTACCTCGCCCGTGAGACATAGGGCGGCTGTTCCTGTCTCATCGGCTCCTGTTATGCAAATGGGAGGCTCCCGTGGCGGCAGTGCCGCCATGACGGTTCATACCACATCGTCCGCTTCGCCCGTCACGATCGGCAGCGGCGGAGCCGGAGGGGGCGGAGTAGCCAACGCCGGCGGCAGCCGTCCGGCGGCCTCTGCAGCCTCATCCTCGTTCCCCGTCTTTGCCTGTGCGCCGCTCAAGCAATCCACCTCGTCCATGCTGGAGTCTTCGCGGCAACGTCTCGAACGGCATGACCTGACGGCGGAGAACACCCTCGCGTCCGTGCAGGGCGTCATAGAGGGCAACGGAGCAGGCGTGGCACCCAGACGAGGCACCATGGACAACTGGGACGACTACGGACAGGACGACGAGCCCTTCCTGGATCCCGTCGGAGACGTGACGTGGGGATGGATCGCCTTCCTCGCGCTCGCGTACATTATATGGCGCGGCGCACGTACGCGCAAGCGCGCGGATTAAGGTTAAACCGTTAAGCCGTTAAACCGTTAAGCCGTTAAGCCGTCAGAGAGAGAATAGATAGTCCAGCGCTTCCTTTATCTGTTCGTCGGAAGCATGGCTGCCGGCACAAGGACTGCCGACATGTCGCAAGAGGGTAAAACTGATGCGGCTGTCGGTATTCTTTTTGTCGTGACGCATGAGCGACAGCAGCCGCTCGTAGTCGCGGCACGAGAAACCAACTGCACCGTAGTGCGCCTTCATGTAGCTGCTCAGCTGCGTGACCACCTCCGCCGGAAAACCGAGGCAGAGGTGACTCAGATACAGCTCTGCTACCATGCCCCATACTACGCAGTAGCCGTGGGGACGCGCCTGCCCGCGACCGATCAGCTCCGACTCGATGGCGTGACCCACTGTGTGCCCGAAGTTCAGTATGCGGCGCATGTCCTGCTCCTCCGGATCCTGCTCCACGACATAGCGCTTGATGTCCATCGAACGCGTGATCAGCGCGCGAAACTCGTCTTCCTGCGCTTCGTCCGGCGCGGCGAGATACTGCTCCAGATCAAAGGCCAGCAGCCTGTTCCACTCTATCGGGCTGGCTATCAGCGCGTGCTTGATCATCTCCGCCCAGCCCGACAGAAACTGCTCCGCGGGCAGCGTCCTCAGAAACGGCAGCCATATGATGTTCTCCAATGCCGGCCGGAACAAGCCGATCTGGTTCTTCAGCCCGCCGTAGTCAATGCCCGTCTTGCCCCCGTCCGACGCATCGACGATGGAGAGTAGGGTGGTAGGGATGTTGATGAACGGGATGCCGCGCTGGTAGCACGCTGCCGCAAAACCCGCCATGTCGGTCACGACGCCGCCGCCCAGCAGCAGCACGACCGAGCGGCGTGTGGCGCCTGCCGACTGCAGGTAGTCCCAAATCCGCCGGACGGTGTCCAGGTTCTTGTGCGCCTCGCCTGCCGGCAACACGAGGGTGTGACGACGCAGCATGTTCTGCCATAGTTGCCCGAAATCGGCGGTCTGACTTTCGAACAGCGGAAGGCACTCGCGGGCTACGTTCTCGTCCGTGATCAAAAACACCTGATCCTCCGCAAAACGGGGCAGGATTCGGTGCAATTCCAGAAAAATATCGTCGGTTAACATGCCATTATGACCTAAAATCGCCGCAAAAGTACAATTATTTTTGCATTTATGCAAATTATTTCGTATCTTTGCGCCGTAAAACCGAGAATTATGCGTAAATTTGTCTTTTTATGCCTTGTGGCACTTGTCCTGGCAATGCCCGGCATGGCGGAAGTGCAGTACCTCACGACCGCCCAGTTTAAGGAAAAGGTGTTCGACTATTCGAAGAACCGTGAATGGAAGTTTGCCGGCAAACGACCCGCTGTCATTGATTTCTATACTACCTGGTGCGGACCGTGCAAACGTCTCGCACCCATCATGGAGACCCTCAGCGAGAAATACAAGGGCAAGGTGACGTTCTACAAGGTGGATACCGAGCGCGAACGCGAGCTGGCGTCGCTGTTCAATATCACAAGCATCCCGCAGGTGCTCTATATCCCCATGAACGGCAAGCCGCAGATACTCGTCGGACTCTATCCGCAGGAGCAGATCGAGGAAATCGTCGAGCAGTTCCTGCTCGCCAAACCCGCCGACCAGAAAAAGAAATAACCGCCCGAGATGAAGACCACTGTTTTCCTTACCGGCGCCACCGGCACCATGGGCTATGCCGGTATGATGGAGATCCTGCGCCGTCCCGACCTCTACAACCTCCGCATCCTCGCCCGACCTTCCAAAAAGAATAAGGAACTACTCGCCCCATTAAACATAAAACATAAAACATTAGACATTATTTGGGGCGACCTCACCTGCTATGACGATGTCCTCCGCGGTGTTACCGGCGCCGACATCGTCCTCCACGTCGGCGGCATGGTCTCGCCCCAGGCGGACTATCGTCCGAAAGCTACGCTCCGCACCAATATCACGGCGGCGGAGAACATCACGCGCGCCGTCCTCGCACAACCCGAAGACCGGCAGCCCAAAGTCGTCTATATCGGCTCCGTCGCACAGATGGGCGACCGACGCGAACCGCTCCACTGGGGACGGGCGGGAGACCCTATATGCGTCTCCGCCTACGACCACTACGGACTCACCAAGGCACTCGCCGAACGGATCATCACCGACTCCGGCATCCGGCGATGGGTCAGCCTGCGCCAGTCGGGCATCCTCTATCCAGCCATCCTGCGCAACTACGACCCTATCATGTTCCACGTCCCCATACGTGGCGTCCTCGAGTGGGCGACCGTTGAGGACAGCGGACGGCTCCTCGAACGCGTGTGCCGTCCCGAAGTGCCCGACACGTTCTGGCAAAACTACTACAACATAGGCTCCGGCGACCAGTACCGGCTCTCCAACTACGAGTTCGAATGCCTTCTGCTCGACGCCATCGGATGTCCCAAACCCGAGAAGATCTTCAATGCCAACTGGTTTACCACACGCAACTTCCACGGCATGTGGTATCTCGACGGCGACCGGCTCGAACAGATCCTCCATTTCCGCGCCAATGTCCCGGTCAAGGAGTATTTCGCCCGGATGGCAAAGGCGGACTCACTGCCTGCCGCCGTCAAGTTCGCCGCCCGCACACGTATCGCACGGCTCTTCCCGCATGCCGTCAAACTCGCTATGTGGCGACTCGCCAACAGCCCCGAACACGGCACACAGACATGGATCCGCAAAGGCGCCATCCAACGCATCCATGCGTACTATGGCTCGCTGGAGGCGTACCGTGCTATCCCTGACTGGAAACACATGGATCTGAGCCACAACAGCCCGACGCCCGTCCTGCTCGACCACGGCTACGACGAGTCGAAACCTATCGACACCCTCACCGATGCCGAACTCCAAAAGGCCGCTGCTTTCCGTGGCGGCAAATACCTTGGCAACGACACATGGCAGTGCGCAGAGGGGCATACCTTCCATGCCTCACGACGACTCATCCTGCTCGGCGGACACTGGTGCCCCCACTGCTTCCCCTTCCCCTACGAAGATAACTCTTCACTCTTAGCTCTTAGCTCTTCACTCTTAGCTCTTAGCTCTTCACTCTCCACTCGCCCTTGGGCGTGGGACCGCGAAGCCAAACGCAACCCCTTCTTCGCCCAGCTCTGGAACCCCCTCCACAGCCCCGACGAAGACAACACCTACGGCCCCGAAATCTTCGAAGGATGGGAAAAGTGAAAAAAATCGCCCGAAAGAGCGATTTTTTTTGCAGACCGGCTCTTTTAGAGCCTGATAGACCGCTGCACTGATAGACCGCTTCGCTGATAGACCGGCACTTGTAGTGCCTGATAGACTGATTCAGTATAGTGACGATACATACTCGGTCGATAATCTATCAGCCGAAGGCGGTCTATACTCTATCAGCGTAGCGGTCTAACAAATTGCGCTT
>JAFPJV010000097.1 GCA_017425065.1 Paludibacteraceae bacterium | reverse complement strand
GGAAAGGTGTAGCGAGTCTGAATTGGGAACTGATTTTAGGAGTGGTTTTGATCGCTCCGTCTATATTTTATGGATTCAAGATTTGCGAGCATTCTTTTGGCTCTTCGCAATTCGAAATGAACGTATTTGATTTGGGTCAAGTGCAACGTACAATTGGCGATGTCCCGGATGAATTCTCAGCTGTCCCGATATTCTTAGGCCTACTTGCTATCGCGGGAGCATACTTGATAAAGGGTAATTTGCGTAAATCGCAAAAATGATGGACAGGCTATTTCATATCGCAGATAGGAAAAGGATAATTACACTTTTAGCTTTTGCTATAGTGGCGATAAGTTCTTTTGCGGAGCCATCTGGAAGAGGAGCAGATCTGGATGTTGCATCGTCATTGCATGATGACCTATACAATCTTATTTTCGGCGTTATCTTATTGGCTTTGGGAGGAGGAACATACTTTCTTCGAAATACCCATAAATTATTTGAAATACTAACATACATCTTTCTGATATTAGGTGGAATAGTTGTTTGTGCTTCTGGATGGATGCTCATAGTAAAATTCCTTCTTTTCCCCATCTTCTACGTCATAAGTTATCTATTAAAGGCGATATTGTATATTGCAGTCGTTTTATTGCCATTTGCATTTTTTTATTTCGTAGGTAGAAACATCTCCAACCAGTTCTTACGCTACGCATTTTATGTTATCATGGCGGGATTGATAATACTCGGAGAATACTATATTTTTGAAGAGTTTGATGCTGGCAAATGGTTCCCGGCGTGGAATTTTATGGAGGCTTTTTATAATAATTTATATCCTATTGAGGAGTAAGAGGATGGCGTTTCCCGGAATTATACATCGACAATTGTCCACGAATAATTGATTGTACGAGATGAATTTTGGCGTATAGGTCATTTAGCAGGCTGCGATAGAGTAAGTGTGTCTCTATGGGTCATTTTGCAGGCTGGTAGAGGCACACTTAATATTCAAAGACGTTTGGGGATTGCGTAGTATGCGGCATGGGGAGCCGCGTAATAGTCCAAAATTAGTATTGAACAGGTTAAAATGCTCGTTTACCCAGTATTTATCATGGCCGAGAGCATGTTGTAGCCTGCATTTTAACCCATAAACAAAGAAATAGAGAGCCAAGATTGGCTCTCTATTTTTTTTGCTGCACGCAAAACGGCTTATGCCATCAGACCTGCAACGAGTGCCAAGATAGCATAGAACTCAGGCAATGCGCAGTAAATCATCGTGTTGGTCATCACATCGTGACCGGCAGCGATGTTGGCAATACCGTTAGCAGCCGTCTGACCCTGACGGATAGCAGAAAGCAGGAATACAATACCCATACCGATACCCAAACCGAACAGGAGGATCGGATTGTCATTGATCAGACCTTTCATCATCAGGAATGCTACGAAGCCGTAGAGACCCTGGGTTGCAGGAAGTGCGGAGAGAATCATATACGCACTGGATTTGTCTTTGTTCTTCTTAAGTCCACCTTCAGCCGCATTGGCAGCAATCGTGGTTCCAAAAGCCGAACCTACACCGGAGAGGCCCAACATAAGACCTAATCCGAGATAACCTAAAATTTGTTCCATAATTGTAAATTTTATTTATGATTTATGATTTCTTATCTCACTTCGTTCGAACGATTATTCTTAGCCCTGAGGGGCACGATTTTTACGCAAGCGAATTTTCAAATTGCAAATTTCAAATTTATGATTTATGATTTAAATGGTTGATACAGTTTGCCGGAGCCTTCGTAGCCGGCGTTCTTAAAGTACTCGACGAACGAGAGACGCAGCGGATGGACGAAAGCACCGAGGCAAGCCATGAGCAGGTTGAGCACATGTCCGAAGGTGACGATCAGGATAAAACCGATCCATGTGCCGACATTCGGATTCTCGCCCAGCACCTGCGTACCGAGTTGGTTGAAAGCCGCTCCCAACATACCGCCTGCGAGTCCAAGTGCATAGAGACGGATATAGGAGAGCACGTCGCCCAAGAGGCCTGTCGTCATGCCGTAGGTGTCCCACAGACCCGCACCGATATTGATGAGCGGGTTTCGTCCGGGTGTATTGAACACAAAGATGCCCAATGCCGAAACGGCACCGATACCGATGAGCGTCCATTTGACCACCTCGGTCGGCAGCGAGAAGAGCATGCCGAGAATCAACGTAGATAAACCGCCCACGATAAGCAGCAGCCATCCCCATGTGGAGACCGTCGCCTTGAAACCGTCACGACGGGTATAAGAGATCGCCTTGATGGTCATCGCGAGGATCAGATGCACGACACCGATGAGGATGGCGAGCACCATCATGACATCGTATTCACCTATCTTGCCGTCCACGCCGAGGTTGTTGAACATAGGCGCTTTGAGCCATGCAGGCACCCATTCGGCACGGAAGATATCGATACCGAAGAAGCCTCCCATGAGGTAGCCGATGACGGTAGAGCCGACACCGAGCGCCATGATGATTCCTCCGAGGCCGTCGAACATCTCAATCTTGAGTTTGCCTTTGTGGATAAGATAGCCGACGAGCGTCAGCGCGAGTCCGTATCCGGCATCGCCTATACAGAGGGCGAAGAAGAGCAAGAAGAACGGACCGAGAATGGGTGTCGGGTCAAACTCGTTGTAGTTGGGCCATCCGTACATGCCCGTGAGGGGTTCGAAGAGGCGCACAAACCAGTTGTTGCGCAACTGGATAGGCGTGGCATCTTCTTTCACGGGGTCGGTCGCCTCGTAATAGACCTGTTCGCTGTCGAGCATGGCATTGAGTGCCTGTGTCTGGTCGATCGGGCAGAAGCCTTCAAGCAACTTGAGCGAACCCTCCGCCAAGGTGTCGGTAGAGAGGTTGACGCGCTTCCAGTCGATCTGGCGGCGCAAGTCGTCGAGTTCGGCCTGCAGTTCGGGAATCCGGCTCTTCTGCCAAGCCTCGATACGTGCATCGGCAGCCACGAGCAAGCCATTCAGGTGCTCCACCTCTTGCAACCACTGTTTCTCCGACTTCTCGGGAGCAGGGAGTTCTGAGAAATCAGAATAATCAGAATGTTCTGAATTTTCTGAGTTCTCGACTACTACGAAATAGGCTTTGCCGTCTTTCTCGTTGACCTTAATACCCCACTCCGGGTCAAACGCCTTGGCCGGACACTCAAAGAACCGCAAGGTATAGCCGGCTTGTTTCAACTGTGCGATACGTTCCGCCAAGAACTCACCCCATACGGCAACCTGCTCCGCTTCTGCGCGGGTGGCAGCAATACGGTCCGCCACGGCCTGCCGCTCCTGCAGCAACTGGTCGGGCGCTCCCTGACGGAGGATGCGTTGCAGTTCCGCCTGACGCGTGAGAGCGGCTTGAAGCGCCTCGTCGTCGGCCATACCTTCGCTCTTGAGCGTGATATGCACCACGCCTAACGCACGCAGTTGCTCCAGCAGACGGTCGTAGTCACGATGGAATACCAGGAAGGTATATTTCTTCATTTGAGTAATCATGCTTTGCCCTCCTTTCTTGCTTCTTGTTCAGCCGCCCGTGCTTCGGCCTCACGTTTGCCCTTTACGATTTTCTGGCTGGACTTGGATAGGTTCTCCTCGTCCTCCATGAATCGCTTGATCTTGCGAATCGCATCCTGATAGCCGGGTATCTGGACCTTCTCGAAGAGGTTGACCTTCTGCGTGGTCTTCTTGCGTGCATATTCGAGCAGATCGACTTTGCGCCGCACGAATTCCTGCCGGATACCGACGTCGGCGATGGCCTTGAGTTGCTCGAAGCCGTCGGCGAACCACTTGGGGCTGGAGAACAGCGAGAACTCCTTGGTGGAATAGACCACCTCGTCCAACACGGGCACGCGCACGCCTGCGATCTTCTTAATAGACATGCGCACGTCGTCCACGTGGATAAGCGAGGTATCAAATTCTCCCCATAGCGCCAACATGCGGTCGTAGTCACGGATACGCCGGTTGACCTCCTCGTCCAGTTCAGCCAGTTCGTTCTTGGCCTTCTTGACTTCCAGACGCAGCGCCGTTTCCTTGCTTTGCAAGGTAGGAAGCGTTCGCTGCCGCATCTTCAAGTCCTTTTCCAGACCCTGGAGCGATGTTTTATTGAATTGATACGTTATTGCCATTTTTATAAAAGTTTAGTGTTTAGAGTTTAGGGTTTAGTGTAGTTGATAGTTGATAGTTGTTAGTTTTAAAGTGAACTTTTTCCACTCTTTACTTTCAACTTCTCTCAACACTCAACACTCAACCTTTAGCCGGCCAGTATTTGTCAACAAGTTCCTGTTTGATGTTTACTTCTTCGGGTTTGAAGTGGGTGCCGAAGAGCTGCCATGCGATGTCGAGCATCTGGGTGGTATTGATATTGACGTCGATAGCCAGAATCTCGCGGCTGTACTCCTTGGCAAAATCGAGGCAACGCTCGTCGTATTCCGTCAGGTCGAAGCCGTTCTCCTTCTTGGTCTTGGCATTGGCGGCGTCGGCATACAGACGAACGGCGGCGTTCATTACCTGCGGATGGTCTTCGCGCGTCTTCTTGCCCGCCACAAGTTGTTTCAGACGAGAGAGCGAACGGAACGGATCGACAATGACCTTTCCGATATCGGAGTCACGACGCAGATAGAGCTGACCCTCTGTGATATAACCCGTGTTGTCAGGAATAGCATGCGTGATATCACCGCCGGACAGCGTTGTTACGGCGATAATGGTGATAGAGCCGCCACCGGCTTCCTCGGGGAACTGAACGGCCTTCTCGTAGATCTTGGCAAGGTCGGAATAGAGCGAACCCGGCATGGAATCCTTGGAAGGAATCTGGTCCATACGGTTGCTGACGATAGCGAGTGCATCGGCATAGAGCGTCATGTCGGTAAGCAGTACCAGCACTTTCTCGTGTTTCTCCACCGCAAAGTACTCGGCTGCTGCGAGTGCCATATCCGGGATGAGGAGTCGCTCCACAGGCGGATTCTCGGTGGTGTTGACAAACGAGACGATGTGGTCGAGCACGCCGGCATTGGAGAAGACGTTCTTGAAGTAGAGGTAGTCGTCGTTGGTCAGACCCATACCGCCCAAGATGATCTTGTCCGCCTCGGCACGCAGTGCAACGTTTGCCATCACCTGGTTGTACGGCTGGTCAGGATCGGCGAAGAACGGGATCTTCTGACCGGACACGAGCGTGTTGTTGAGGTCGATACCGGCAATACCGGTGGCAATGAGTTCCGAGGGCTGTTTACGCCGAACGGGATTCACAGACGGACCTCCGATCTCTATCTCCTTGCCCTCGATAGCCGGTCCGCCGTCAATAGGATCGCCATAGGCATTGAAGAAACGACCTGCCAGTTGGTCACTTACTTTCAGGCTCGGTGCCTTGCCCAGGAACACCACTTCCGCGTTGGTTGGAATACCTTCGGTGCCTTGGAACACCTGGAGCGTCACCTCGTCACCCATGATCTTAACGACCTGCGCCAACTTGCCGTTGACGGTAGCCAGTTCGTCGTTGCCAACTCCCTGCGCACGCAGCGAACAGGTCGCCTTGGTGATAGCGGTGATCTCCGTGTAGATTTTTTGAAAAGCTTTTGCCATATTATTTTTATTTTATCATTGTTCCTAAACCATTGTAGATATGTCCGTTGTGGTAGATATACAGTTGCCCGTCGATGATGAGTTTCTGTCCCGCAGGCTTGGACTGATTCGGCGAAACCGATTCGATGCCCGACAGTTCATCCCACAAGTCGAAATATATCTCTATCTGCTTGAGATACATCGCCTTGGAGGTATTCTCCAAGCGTATCTCCACAGCGCCTGATACGGGTTCGTTCAATTCGAACTCAAAGGTCTCCGGATAGTCTTCGAGCGGTTCTGCATCACCTATCTGGTTTCCGGCAACGAAGACACTGAGCGTCGCATCGCTTTGCGAACCTGCGGCAGCCGTGATACGAATCATCGCCACGCCGCATCCGAGCGTCTCCTCCGTACGGAGTTTGACCAAACCGGCAGGATAGGTTCCGGATCCGAAGACCGCACCTTTCGACTTGTCGTACGACGTCGTGTTGTCATTGGCGATACTGACCTGCCACTCGTAGCCGCTCAGGTTGGCATGCTCGTCCACGCGGCATTCTGCGGTAAACGTATGGCTGTAGGTGTCGCACCCGCTCTCTTTCTGTTCACGAATGTTGCTGATCGTGATGAAGATATCGCTGGTGATAGCCGTTGCGGGAATAGAGACGATGACAGTATCCTCTTCGAAGCGTGCCGCATCCGGAATCTGTTTTCCTCCGCACTCCACGCGGACGAGACAAGTCTCCGTTGTAGGCGTTGCATAGCCGTCCTTGCGAATGAACGTCACGCCGATGTCATGCACGTCATTTACCCGGATATACGCACCGTTGAAATCGATATAATCGCCTATCTCCACACCACTCCAGTCATAATGCACCCAGTATCTGGTATTGTCCTGCATCACGGCAAATACGGAGCAGTCGTTCATCGGATAGAAGACCTGTCCGGGTTGGCCGGCATCGGCTACGTTGCTGTTCTTGCGCGTGGACCAACCGAGG
>JAFPJV010000096.1 GCA_017425065.1 Paludibacteraceae bacterium | reverse complement strand
GCGCGAAAGCCAACCGTCCTTTCCGGCGCGTGTCTTGTGGACGTAGCGACGCCAGCACCAGAGCAGATCTTCGAACATCGACGTGGACACCTGTTCCCCCATACGGACGTTGAGTTGTTCATGAACATCACTCAACGGGATTTTGTTGTCTTCTCTCATAGTCCGTGAAATGTTTTGAAGTTGAGAACATCATTAGCATCGAGGACGCTGATAGCAGGCGGGACGATAGCCTTGTATCGGTTACGACGAGACGGTTTGCGAGAGAGCAGACCAGCCTCTTGAAGGGCGTCGGCAAACTCTTTTTGCGGCACTCGGATATTAGCAAGGGACATCCCATTTTTTGAGAGTTTCGCTGCAAGGATGATGAATTGCAGGTGTCCGTCTTTAGGTACATGGACGTTTGAACATCGTGTAGAGAAGAAGCGTGCTCCTCTACGTCGTATAGCATAGCCATAGTCCTGTCCGAATTGCCCAGTGAGGGACGTGACATTATTAGATAAAATAAGTTCCATGTTCTTTGAATTTTAATGTTACATCAGGTAAATGCATCGGGTTTGGGCCGGAGTTGCCTCGGCTTTGGGTCGGAGAACCCTTCTAGGCGGAAGCCGCTCTTCCCAATCCGATGGGAAGACGCTCCGGGGTCGGGAATGGGTCGGGTCATTTATTTTTTAGTTTTAGACTTCTTAGCGAATTCTTTCTTGACCTCCGCCCAAATGACTTTACGCGGACGCTTATCACCATCTGCCATACGCCGAGACACCTCTGCGGCAATCGTGCCAAAATTGAAGCGGTTGGTACACTCAGACTTGGTAATTTTAGTCCGACGCGGGCTGTCTTCACGGAAATAGATATGTTGTTTACCATTACGCACAGTTGCCACTACGCGGCGGGTGATAGTACCCTCTTTGGTTTGGATTTTTGTTTTTGCGAGAGTGCCGGAAACATTGGCCACTCCCATGAAATCACATTTTGCCATAACTTAATTGTATTTAATCGGTTTTTTATTCGGGTCGCTCATCACATATTTGAGATAGGCATCCCATTTTGTTTGATAGTCAGGAGATACTTCGAGTTTGAACAGCAGCACATGTTCGGGTGTGTACGCGCCATATTGACCGTTGTATTTGGCACAGATGAGGCGCGCGGTTGTTTCTCGGTCGATGGAGTGATCTCCGTTCCAGTTGTGCGGCACTTTTGGAGCGAACGCGCGAAGATAGAAGAACGGATTTCGCTCGGGCGTGCGTGTTCCAGCAGCTTCATGTTGATATAATTCGTTCATGATTTGTTGCTTCACGGAATACTCAATTACATCTTCCCAGAGCCAGCGACATTGTGCTTTTCTGCTATTCATCTCCTTGGACGGGTGAAAAGCCGTCCAAAAATTATTAAAATTATTCTCCATAATAAAAATCGTTTCCTCGTTGCGCTCTTGCGCACGAGTTTGTGTTTCTTCTTTTTCATTCGTTGTTCTTTTATTAATAGGGGGATTATTAAGGGGGGCTGAAATTGGTTCATTTTGTTCCAAACTCGTATCAAATTGTACCGAAGGCGGTTCATTTTGTACCAAGCGTGGTTCATTTTGTACCAAGAACAGACTCTTATCTTCACGACGGATGATAAGCCCCAATTCCAATAGTTTATCAACGGCTCTCAATACAGTCGGTTTGGAAATCACGAACGGCATAAAGTCCGCAAGGGCCTGCATAGAAGCGAACCAGCCCTTTGCGTCCTCCTTGCGACTGCACTTGCCGATGGTCTCTAACACGCACATTTCGTTCGCATTGAGACCAAGGGCTTTGCCGTTAATATTTCCGATAACAAACCGAAGCATTTAGTCACCATAAGAAAGGATATATTCCCTCGATGTCGGTTGTGCGTCCGGATACGCCTCGATGTAGTCCTTGACCGCATCAGCTTTCTTGCGGGTGCAAGTAGCGGACTGGGCTTTGAGTTCGGTCTGCTGTGCATCCCACTCGCGCCACGTTTTGACAGCTTCGTGACGCGGATGCTCAACGGACTCATTCAAGTCCCATTTGTCTTTTACGTTAACGGTATACGGAGCACCATCAATGAAGGTTTTTCCGCTGTCACGACCTTCGAGCGCAAGTTCTTCCTGTACTTGTCCAAGGGCAAGGTCTGCAAGGAAGATATCATTCTGCTTCTGCTCTCCGGTGTGGATGTCAGTAATGGTTTGTGTGGTGACCGGTATCTCGTTGAGCGCGATTTCACACGCACGCTTTATCTGCGTGAGGATACGACCGCGTTGCGCGGGGTCAAAAGACTCGGTTTGTTCGAAAATAGACAGCGCTATTTGCGCTTTTTTGGTTTCGCCTGTGGCGATGGGTTGTAATGATAATTGTAACATAGTTGTTTGAATTTTTTAGATGTCGGATAGTATCCGACGCAATAAACATAGATTTTTTCGTAGCTGTCTCTTGCCGCAAATATGCGACAAAAAGGGACAATGTTTTTTCTTTGTCGGTCATATATGGCCGACTCGTTCTTTTAGTCCAAAATGGCCCAAAATGGTCCAAAAAAGTGAAAAGGACTAAGCTGGATAAAAAAGGACTAAGCTACTCGTCAGCGTACTTGTGGGGTTCGGCTGCGGGGTCGAGAGGTTCTCCGACGATGAACTCGGGGGAGACGAGGAGGCGGAGGAGATCATCGTGCGAGAGGCGGCAATAGTCGGCATAGGGATTGGTGTTTTTGAATAGCGCCAATCGTTTAAAGAACCGGAGGAGGTATTCCCGTGCAAAGGTTGTCGGGTTGATACCATGATGCCGGAGCAGACGCAGGAACCCGCCATCGCGGTGGTTCATCCAGATGGGTAGCAGACGAAGGTTGGTGATATTAAAATTCTTGTTATCACCATCGATATGGTCTGTTTGATACCCAGGAGGCACGTGACCTATCCACGCGCGAGCGGTGATGGCATGAGCACCAAACAACCTGCTATAGTTGGACACACGGGGATAGTGAGAGTGATTGTTCGGTTTTCGCACAAACTGTTCCCAGAACGAGATGTACTTCTTCGTCCACGATCCATCTTTCTCCAAACGATAGAGGCGCATATCGCGTGTGCTCCATAGGCGAGACACTTCATCGTAGGCGACAAGTGTTCCATCCGGGAGCGAGTCCGTAATCGGAGTGTAGTTCGGATTTGGATACAGAATGTAATCTTCATCATTTGAGATTTGAGATTGAAGATTGGAGATTTGGGTGATGATCTCGTCAATGGACATAGCAGTCAGGGATTTGAAGACCTACAAAATACGCAGCAAAGAAAGCAACGAGGGCGACCGCGTAATAGATAAGAGCGGGCATGTACTCGCGCAGCGATGGTTGATAAGAGAATCGAGCCTTTTGGAAAGTAGTCCAAAGGCCGAGTGCGCCTGCGACAAAGAAGATTGCCAGCGAGACGGAAGATAAAATAGTATAAATCATTGTTTCCTTTGCATTCGGGGATGGTTTGTTATCCGAAATGCGGTGCAAAGGTAGAGGTATTTTAAGGGTATGGGTTGGTATGGATAGGTTCATCCATAAATCCATACAAAAAGCCACCCTTGCGGATGGCTTGATTTAGAGGGGTTTAGGTAGTTTGACGCAAAAATGCGTATGTGTTTAGTTGCATAGGAACTAATCGTGCCCTTGAGGCTTAGAAATAGTTCTCCATATCGAAATAGAGTTCTTTATTATGGTCGGATTTGAGCATTTTGCCGAGTACGGTGGAGATAGTGGTGCGTTCGACATCGCAAGAGAGATGGCAGGTGTCGGTAAGGAAACGAAGTACAGCGGCAGGGCTGACGGGGTCTTTGATGTATCGGATTCTGCGCCACTTGATGCAGAAGCAGACGACAGATTGGAGAATTCGGTTGTCTCGTCGGCTATTGATGGCGAGTTGGCTCCAGTGGTGATCGGTAAGGAAGTTCATGAACCGGTTGTGTTCTTCTGCGGTACGTTGCGGGTCCTCATCTCCGAACTCGTTGAGAAAGAGGCGCTTGATGTGGGAGGACTCCGTTCTAACGTCCGAAGCAGAGGACGAAGGCGGGGAGCAAGATTGGACGTTCTTGGCATTGCTAATAGAGACATTCTCTGCACCGGGGAGATAGACATTCTCTGCTGCAAGGATTTGGTTTCCGCCACTCAGGTTATTGTTTTCAATGTACGGACCGTAGAATTTCTTAATGACTGGTCGTTGCGTTTTTTCTTTGTTTTTCATACTTTCATGCATTAATTCATTAATTCTTTCATCTTTCATTTTTACCAGATTTTCCAATTGGCGGATGTACTGTTGCTGCTCCACAGTGATATTGAACCACCGGTCGCGGTCTTGACGTAGGGCTTCGTACGCATCGGGAGTTATATGTTCATCGTGTGGAGGCTTCATTACTTTGCGGCCAATCGGCCGCAAAGTTACTACATCAAACTCTCAAAACATGGGAGTGGTACAAAAAAAAGTGCGAAAAAATCGCACTTTTTTATAGATTTAGTCAAAAAAGACCAAAAATGATCCCAAAAATATTTTATTTTTTATATAGGCCGAGGATATCCTGGGCTTCTTTGATGAACTGGTCGCGGAGGGATTGGGGGGCAAGGATCTCGAGTTGGGAGCCTTGGGTGCGGAGTTGCTGGATGAAGTCCAAGGTGGGTGCAAGATACCACTCGAAGACGCAAGGTTCGACCTCTTTTTGAGAAGGATGGAGCGGCAAGGTGCGGACGTAGGGTGCAGCATTCTCATCGAAGCGTGCACGGATGAGTTCGGGTTCGTAGCCACAAAAGACTCCGTAACTGTGCGCGAAATACTGCTCTGCGTCAAAGTTCTTCGGCAGTTTGAAGGTCTTATCGGAGATCTCGAGTTTCTTAACGCGGTCGAGGGCGTAGATACGGGTCGTGGATGAAGCGTTGACGGCAAGGCGTTCATCCAGTTCGCACTTGGCACCGAAGACATACCAGCGTTGCTTAAAGACCTTGAGGCAATACGGCGCGAGGTAGAACTCGTGCGGGGCGTCGGAGTCGAAACGCTGGTGGGTGATATGAAGCCACTGACTGTCGTGCATCGCATTGACGATAGTGGTGAGATACTCGGAGCCTTCCGGGATGGGTTCGTAAAGGATACGGTCGCGCAGTTCGCGGCTGGTGTCGAGTGACTGACTGACGGCGAACTGGGAGAGCAACCACTGCATCGTTTGGCTGGTGAGGTCCGATTCAGCGATATAGTATTGTCCGGTGGTTCGGTTGCATTGGATATCGATGTTGAAGAGCGACCGGATCTCGTTGATGTTACGG
>JAFPJV010000095.1 GCA_017425065.1 Paludibacteraceae bacterium | reverse complement strand
GATTCACGTCGGGAGTGCATCAACAAGAAGGGCGAAACCTTATTCAGCCTCAAGGAACAAGAACGTGTGAGCGAACCTTTCATCAATGGTTTAGCGTTGGTTCGCAGCTCTGACTATAAACAATACCGCTATGTCAACAAGAAAGGCGAGACGATTTACAAATGGGAAAAAGGCAGTTCTTCCATGCCGGAGAAGCGCCTGAGTCCCGAGGAAAGGAATCTCGAGTTCATGCTCAGCACGGAGTACGGACCATTGTTCCATGACATGCTTCGCATGCAGGAAAGTACAAAGTGACAAAGTACAAAGTACAAAGGAATCGCACCCTGTTCATCTTCGGGGTGCGATTTTTTTTTTGCGTAATATGTAGTAATTTCGGCCCTCCCGCTTTGCGGGTTCCCGCCGAAATTGCGTTCGCACTATCGTGCAAACAACAATCTTTTGTGTCAAAAAACTAAAATTATGCAAGCATATTTCATTTTTTTGCCCCAAAAACTTGCTTATTTGAATAATTTGTAGTACTTTTGCACGCTAATTGCGTAGTGTGCTTGTGTGTGCACGTGTGATGAGTGTATGAATGCGCGTAAAAATATAGAAGTTTCGGGTGCGACAAAGACCTTGTGCATTATGCTGCTGGCGATGTTGTGGCCGGTGGCGGCAAAGGCGCGCATAGCAGACCCGCAATACGTGTGCGAACTGGGCGTGCAAGCCGGCTGCGGATACTACGTGGGAGATGCTGCGCCGCATATCTTCACCCATCTGCGCGAAGCCTACGGTGCCCATTTCCGCTACAAGTTCACGCCCCGTTGGGCGCTGCAGGTCAAGGGACTCGGACAGCGTATCACGGGCTGGAACTACGACGAACACATGGTTCGCCAAAGCACGATGTGGGAAAACCAACTCATCAACATCGACGTAATGGGCGAGTTCAACTTCTTCCGCTTCGGAGGCAGGGAATACGACAAGCGCGTCAAGCAGCTCTCTCCCTACATCTTTCTGGGCGTGGGAGCGACGATACTCGGCAGCGAAGGGGAAGACGGCGAATGGAAGAACTTTAACAAAGTGGCGGCGTATCTGCCTCTGGGCATCGGACTGAAGTGGAAATTCTCGCAATGGGTGGGACTCAACCTCGCATGGCAGCACAACATCTACTTCTCCGACGCGCTGGAAGGCTGCAAGACGCTCAAAGACCTGCACGAACTGAACGGCAGCAACTGGTTCAACTGCGACGTGGCAGGACAACTGACGCTCGGGCTGGTATTCGAGTTCGGCACGCTGAAGAAAGTGTGCGTGCGATGCGAATATGCGAAGTAAGGAGTGAAGGAGTTAAGGAGTGAAGGAGTGAAGGAGTTTAAACGGAATATGGATCTGAAACAGCAAATAGACAAAGCGCGTCTGCCGCGCCACATAGCCATCATCATGGACGGCAACGGACGCTGGGCGAAGAAGCAGGGCCTGGCTCGCGTCTTCGGACACAAACGCGGCGTGGAAACGGTGCACAACATCACCGTGGCTGCCACCGAACTGGGCATCGAGTACCTCACGCTCTATACCTTCTCGACCGAGAACTGGAACCGGCCGAAAGAGGAGATAGACGCGCTGATGAACCTGCTGGTGGACACGATTGTCAAGGAGACGCCGACGCTCATGGACAACAACGTGCGTCTGCTCACCATCGGCGATATGAACCGTCTGCCCGAAGCCGCACGCCGCAAATTCCTCGCCTGCGTCGAGCAGACAAGCCGTAACACCGGCCTCAGCATGGTCATCGCCCTCAGCTATTCCGCCCGCTGGGAGATCATCAACGCCATGCGTACCGCCGTGCAGCGAGCCCAGGCGGGCGAGTTGCGCCCCGAGGACGTGAACGAACAGCTCGTCAGCTCGCTCATGACGACCGACGGCATGCCCGATCCCGACCTGCTGATCCGTACGAGCGGCGAACTCCGCATATCCAACTTCCTGCTATGGCAACTGGCTTACTCCGAGCTGTACTTTACCGACTGCCTCTGGCCGGACTTCACGCCCGAAGAGCTGTACAAAGCCATACTGGATTATCAGAACCGCGAACGCCGGTTCGGAAAGACAAGCGAGCAGGTCGTTAGTCGTTAGTCCAAGCGAGGGCTGTCGTTAGTCGATAGTCGTTGATCGAAGAATTGAAAATAGAAAGTTTGAAATTGAAGAAGATTAGATACATAGTGGGATTGCTCCTGGCATGGCTCTGCCTGCCACTGGCGGCACAGGAAACCGCGTTGTCCGAGGCGCAGGATACGGCTGCCCTGGACTCGGCGCAGCTGCCGCAGATAACCTATTCGCTCCATCGTCAGACCTACGAGATAGCGGATATCAAAGTGACCGGCGCCGACAGCTACGAAGACTTCGTGCTCATCGGTTTCTCCGGCCTGGCTGTCGGCGACCAGATAGAGATTCCGGGCGACCAAGTGACCAAGGCCGTCAAACGCTTCTGGAAGCAGGGACTGTTCTCCGACGTCAAGATCAAAGCCAACAAGATAGTGGGCGACAAAGTGTGGCTGGAGATAGCCCTCAAGCAGCGTCCGCGCGTGTCGGAAGTGGTCTATCAGGGACCCAAGAAGAGCGAGAAAGAGGATATCGAGGTGAAAGTAGGTCTGCGTGCCGGCAGCCAGCTGACGCCCAACATCATCGACAACACCAAGACCGTTATCCGCAAATACTATGCCGAGAAAGGTTTCCATAGCGCGGATGTTGTCATTCGCCAGTACGCCGACCAGGACCACCCGGGCTATGTGCGCGTGGCTGTTCTCGTGGACAAGAAGCAGAAGACCCGTGTGGGCAAGATCTACATCACCGGCAACGAGGCGCTCTCTCACCTCCAGATCAACCGCGCGATGAAGAAAACCAACGACAACCACATTACCAACCTCTTCCGCACCAAGAAATTCGTGACCGAGGAGTACGAGAACGACAAACGCGCCGTCATCGAGAAGTACAACGAGCACGGCTACCGCGACGCCTATATCGTCAGCGACAGCGTCGTTCGAAATCCCGAAGACTCCTCGCGCGTGGATATCTACCTCACGATCAGCGAAGGCGACAAGTACTACGTGCGCAACATCAGCTGGGTCGGCAACACGGTCTATCCCAGCGAGATGCTGAGCAACATACTGGGCATCAAGCCCGGCGACCCGTACAACCTCAAGCTGCTCCAGGACCGCCTCCAGAACGACGACGATGCCGTCAGCAAGATGTACACCGACAACGGCTACCTCTTCTTCAACGTCGAGCCGGTCGAAGTGAGCGTCGAGAACGACTCGATCGACTTTGAGATGCGTATGTACGAAGGCCGTCCCGCAACGATCAACGAAGTCAACATCGTGGGCAACACGCGCGTCTATGAGCATGTCGTCCGCCGCGAGTTATACACCAAGCCCGGACAACTCTACTCGCAGTCCGACATCATGCGTTCGCTCCGTGAGTTGGCGCAGATGGGGCATTTCGACCAGGAGAAACTCGTGCCCGACATCCAGCCTAACCCCGAGGAAGGAACCGTCGATATCACCTACCAGCTGGAGACCAAGTCCAGCGACCAGATCGAGTTCTCGCTCGGATGGGGTGCTACGGGACTCGTCGGCTCTATCGGACTGAAGTTCACCAACTTCGCCATCCAGAACCTCTTCAACAAGAAATCCTATCGCATCGTGCCGCAAGGCGAAGGACAGACCTTCTCCATCAATGCGCGTACCAACGGTGTGTATTATACCTACGCCAGCCTCTCCTTCCTGGAGCCATGGCTCGGCGGCAAACGTCCTAACAGCCTGAGTGCCAGCATCTATTTCGCTTCGCAGACGGGTTATTCCAACCGTTACTACCAGGCGTACCAGAACCTCTACAACACCTATTCCGACTACTATTACTACTCCGGCAACTCCAACTACTACCAGCAGTTGGCTGAATCCGAATCCGACCCGGACAAGTACCTGCGCACCTTCGGTGTGTCGGTCGGCTACGGTAAGCGTCTGCGCTGGCCGGACGACTACTTCACCTTCTACGGCGAACTGAGTTACCAGCTCTACATGATGAAGGACTGGCCTTATCTGCTCGTCTCCGACGGCACGAGCCACAACTTCTCCATCAACCTGCAGCTCTCGCGTTCGTCGATCGACAACCCCATCTATACGCGTCGCGGAAGCCAGTTCACGCTCGGACTGAAGATAACGCCGCCGTATTCCGCCTTCTCCAAGACCGACTATAGCCAGTTGTCCAACAACGAGAAATACCATCTCATCGAGTATCACAAGTGGAAATTCACGGGCAAGGTCTTCACGCCCCTCACGCCCGACAGCAAACTGGTACTCATGACGCGTGCCGAGTTCGGCTATCTCGGTCATTACAACAAGAACCTCAAGTCGCCCTTCGAGTCGTTCTACATGGGTGGCGACGGTATGACAAGCTATACGTCTTATTCCACAGAGTATGTCGGAATGCGCGGCTACTCGTCCGGCTCGCTCACGCCGTACGACGTCACGACCGGACGCAACATGGGATACGTCTATAACAAATTCACGCTCGAGCTGCGTTATCCTATCTCGCTCCAGCAGTCGGCTACCATCTGGGCACTCGCCTTCCTCGAAGCCGGTAACTGCTTCTCCGACATCCGGGATTACAACCCGTTCAACCTCAAGCGTTCCGCCGGTGTGGGTATCCGCGTCTTCCTGCCGATGTTCGGCTTGCTCGGTGTGGATTGGGGCTATGGATTTGACAAGATCAACGGTTCCGACCAGTACGGCGGAAGTCAGTTCCACTTCGTCCTCGGACAAGAGTTATAACAAATGGAAAATTGAAAATGGAAAATGGAAATATGACAGTTATGAAACGAATACTATTTTGTACATTGTTCCTTGCCGCTTTGTCGCTCGGAACAACATGGGCCAAGGATCAGTCCGTAGCGTACATCGACCTGCAGTATATCCTCAAGAACCTGCCGCAGTACGAGACAGCCAACGACCAGTTGAACATGATCTCCAAGCGCTGGCAGAAGGAAATCGAGGCGCTGGAGCAGGAAGTGCGTATTATGACCCAGAACTATCAGACCGAGCAGATCTTCCTCACCGACGACATGCGTCGCCGCCGCGAGGATGAGATCGTCAAGAAGGAGCAGGAGGCGCTGGAACTCAAGCGCAAATACTTCGGACAGGACGGCGAGTACTTCAAGAAACGCGAGGCTCTCATCAAACCCATCCAGGACGAGATTTACACGGCTATCCAGGGCTTGGCGGAGGAAAAACGTATCGACGTCGTCAAAGACCGTTCTGCCGATCCGGCACTCATCTATATGTCCTCCAAACTCGATATTTCGGATCTTGTGCTCCGAAAATTGGGTGCGAAATAAGGTTTGGCACTATATTTGTATGTACATCCCGCAGAGTGCTGTTCGCTCGGCGGAACAGATAACGAAAATCAGAAACTAAAATAATAATTACACAAATGAAAAAACTTTTTTTAGCACTTGCGCTTGTGCTGCCAATGATGGCAATGGCGCAGAAAATCGGACACGTTAACTCCACAGAAATCATCGCCGCTATGCCCGAACTGGCTGATGCGCAGAAAGCACTCGAAACCAAAGAGGCTGAGTACAAGAAAGAAGTGGAGCAGATGCAACAGGAACTCCAGACCCGCTATCAGTCCTTCCAGGAGAAAGCCAACATGCTGGGCGAGGCGGCTCGCAACAAAGAGATGATGGAACTGCAGGACCTCGACAGCCGCGTTCAGAAATTCGTGGAGTTCTCGCGTCAGGCTCTCCAGGAAGAGCAGCAGAAACTCATGCAGCCCATCCAGGAGAAAGTGATGAAGGCGATCGAAGCCGAAGCAAAAGCCAAAGGACTGAGCTACGTGCTCGACCAGCAGGCGATGCTCTATGTGGGCAAAGATGCCGTGGATATCACGCCTGCCGTGAAGAAAGCGCTCGGCCTGAAATAAGGCGGACAGCTGACGGCTGAAAACGGAAAGCTCCTATGGCTGACGGCTATCTGGAAAAACGCTACGCCCAGTACGAACAACGTCGCGAAGCGTGGCTCAAAAATCGTAAGTTTAACCCCAAGCCTCGTCCTCTCAAACCGGAGGATGAGGCACTATAATTTCAAACTGTTATGGTACAAAAACTGCAACAAACCCTCCGCGACAGCGCCTTTGCACGCTGGGCGGTGCTGGTGCTGGTGGCATCAATGATGTTCTTCGCCTATATGTTTGTGGATATCCTCTCGCCCCTGGCTTCCCTGCTGGAGAAATCGCTCAACTGGGATCAGGGCGACTTCGGAACATATGCCGCCGGCGAGTATCTGTTGAATGTCTTCGGCTTCCTCATCCTCGCCGGAATTATTCTCGACAAGACGGGCGTCCGCTTCACCGGACTGCTCTCTGCCAGCCTTATGGTTATCGGCGCCGGTATCAAGTACTGGGGCATCTCCTGGGCTGACGCCAACACCGTCGGATGGCTCAACTCTTGGTGGCCGTCCATGCCCGGCTCGGCAAAGATAGCCATGTTCGGATTTATGATCTTCGGCTGCGGCTGCGAGATGGCGGGAACAACGGTCAGCAAGATTCTGGCCAAGTGGTTCAAGGGCAAAGAGATGGCGCTTGCCATGGGTCTTGAGATGGCTATTGCCCGTCTGGGCGTCTTCGCCGCTATGTGGCTCTCGCCGATATTCAGCGAACGCTTTGCCGTGGATGGCGTCAACTCCGTGACGGCTCCGCTGCTCTTCGCAACGCTGCTGCTCATCATCGGCTTGCTCAATTTCTTCGTCTTCACCATCATGGACACCCGCTTCGACAACCAGCTCGTAGCCATCGGTGAAGCCACGGCAGAGAAAGACCCGGAAGACGAGTTCCATGTCAGCGACCTTGGCCAGATATTCCGCTCCAGGATGTTCTGGATCATCGCTCTGCTCTGCGTGCTCTATTATTCGGCTATCTTCCCCTTCCAGCGCTTTGCAACCAACTTCCTCGAGGAGACACTCAATATCGGCAATGCCGAGGCAGCCGGACTCTTCAAATGGTTCCCGATACTGGCGATGATTCTCACGCCCTTCCTTGGTGCGTTTATCGACTACAAGGGTAAAGGCGCTTCCATGATGCTCATCGGAGCCGTTATCATGATTTTGTGCCACAGCGTATTTGCCTTTGTGTTGCCCGCTTATCCGAGCAAGACACTGGCTCTTGTCACTATTTTGGTACTCGGTGTCAGCTTCTCGCTCGTGCCGGCATCCATGTGGCCGTCTGTGCCGAAGATTATCGACGAGAAAGTGCTCGGCTCGGCCTACTGCCTCATCTTCTGGGTGCAGAATATCGGTCTCTGCCTCGTGCCGCTGCTTATCGGCAAACTGCGCGTGGCTACCAACGGCTACCTCGTGCCGATGATCGTATTCGCATCCTTCGGCGTAATGGCCTTCCTGCTGAGTCTTGCACTCAAAGTAGAGGATAAAAAGAAGAACTATGGACTGGAGCTTCCTAACAAAAAGTGATTCTCTTTGCGTCACGACCGACAGCCGGAAACTTACTCCCGGCTGCGTCTTTGTGGGACTGAAGGGGGAGCACTTTGACGGAAACCGGTTCGTTCCGCAGGCGCTCGAGATGGGTGCCGCCTATGCCATCACCGATGCTGAACTGCCACTCACCTGTTCCCAGCAGAAGGACTATTCCTCGCGCATCATACGCGTCGAGAACTCCCTGCTGGCTTTGCAGGATTTGGCACGCGCTTGGCGTCGTGAACTCGGGCTGCCCATCCTGGCAATCACCGGCACCAACGGCAAGACGACGACCAAGGAACTCTGTGCCGCTGTGCTTTCCTGTAAGTACCGTCTGCATTATACCCAGGGCAATCTCAACAACCAGATCGGTGTGCCCCTTACCTTATTACAAATCACGCGCGCGCACGAGATGGCTATCGTTGAGATGGGTGCTTCCCATCCGGGCGATATCCGCGAACTGGTCGGGATAGCCGAGCCGAACTATGGTCTTGTCACCAATGTCGGACGGGCACACCTGCAGGGCTTCGGCTCCTTCGAGGGCGTCATGCGCACCAAGGCGGAACTGTATGACTATCTCGTAGCCCATAACGGCACTATCTTCCAAAACGCGGACAACGCCCTCCTAAAGAAGATGCTTCAAACTTCAATCGTCGAATCTTCGAATCTTCAAATTGTCCATTATTCTACCGGCACGATGCCGGAGGGAACGCATCTTGTGGGCGACTATAATGCGGAGAATGTGTCTGCGGCCTTGTGTGTGGGCGAGTATTTCGGTGTGCCTTGCGAACAAGCCTTGGCGGCTATCCGCGCCTACATCCCGTCCAACAACCGCTCCCAACTTCTCCAGACTGAACGCAACACGGTCGTGGTCGATGCCTACAATGCAAACCCGACCTCCATGACCGCCGCCATCAATGCCTTTTGTCTATCAGGCGAAGCCGGTCATGAAACAGCGTGCTGTTTCATTCTCGGCGCCATGCGCGAACTGGGCGACTATAGCCGCCTCGAGCACCAGAATATCGTCAATATGCTCCTCGAACGCAAGGCGGACAACGTCTTGCTCGTGGGCGACGAGTACCGTGAGACAACGGCGCCCTATCCGATATTCGACAACGTGGATGCACTCGCCGAATACCTGCAAGCCCATCCGCTGAACGGCTGCCGTATCCTGCTCAAGGGCTCGCGCTCCAACCAATTGGAAAAACTCATTCCACTATTATAAGTTATGGATCAGAAAACAAAAACCATTGTACTAATCATCTCCGGTGTATGTGTGCTGGCTGTTGTCGGCATAATTGTTCTGCTCGTTTCCATGCACAACTTGCGCAAGCAGAACGAGGAGAAAGACCGCGAGATATTCAATCTCAACGAACAAGTCAGTTTCGAACAGTCGCAAGCCGTGTTGCGTTTCGACGACGAACATGCTCTTGACGAGCAGCTCCAGACCTTCGAGCACCTCAAACTCGACAACGACTCGCTACAGCAACTGCTTGACCAGCAGACCGAACATGCACGCGACCTGGTAAGCCAGATCAAGAAACTGCGTCAGGAGAACTCGGCGGACAAGGCGCGTATCAACGCCTTGCTCAAGGAGCTCGCGGATGTACGCGAACTCATCATGGGCTACGTGCGCCAGATCGACGAACTCAACACCCAGAACCAGGCGCTCGTTGCCGAGAACGAACAAGTCAAGCAGGAGAACCAGCAGGTGCGCGAGCAGAATACGCATCTCACCTCCCAGAATCGCCAACTGTCCGAGACCGTAACGCGTGCCAAGCAACTGGATGTTACCGCTTTTGAGGTCACGCCGCTCAACAACCGTGACAAGAAGACGCGTTACCTCCGCAAGACCGTCAAATTGCAACTCGACTATACCATCGGCAAGAATATCACGTCCGAGCCGGGCATGAAAACCGTCTATCTGCGTCTTACCTCTCCGTCCGATCAACTGCTCGGCGAGTCCGAATCCAAGACCTTCCCCTTCGAGGATGGCGAGGTCGCTTATTCGCTCAAGCAGGATATCGAGTATGCCGGCGAGATATACCGCGGCACGTTCTATTGGCCGTTCTCCGCAGAACCGCAGGAAGGTACCTACCGCGTAGAAATGTTCGCCGAGGGCAATCTGATCGGCCAATTCTCGTTCAAACTCGAGTGATTCGGCACTAATTTGACAAAAAAACGCACTTTTATTTGTGTATATCGCAAAAAAGTCGTACCTTTGCACCCGCTTTTCGATGGAAAAGCTGATAATGTGGCGAAGTTGCCATCCTTGTGATACTGCTTCAGCCACCATTGTTTAAGAGTTGTTTGCCTGAAGACCTGATGAAAAATGGTACATGGTAAATGACAAAATGGTAAATAATTTTATGTATTTAACATCTGAAAAGAAAGCTGAGCTTTTTGCTCAGTATGGCAACGACGCCAAGAACACTGGTGCTGCAGAGAGCCAAATCGCCCTGTTCACCTTCCGTATCAACCACCTAACGGAGCACCTCAAGCAGAACCGCAAGGACTTCAACACCGAGCGTGCACTGACCAACCTGGTAGGTAAGCGTCGTCGCTTGTTGGATTATCTGAAGGCTAAGGACATTGAGCGCTACCGCGCAATTATCAAGCAACTTGGTATCCGTAAGTAAATCTGTTATCGGTCTCGGCCGGTATCCAAAGAGAGTCACCGTGCAGGCGACTCTCTTCCAACGTTTCTCCTTCGTCGTCCTGCTGCTCGGCATGTTCCTGTTTGCCGCGTGCCACTCCGGGCAGACGCCCGAGCCGACGCCTACGCCCGAACCGGCTCCTGTTCCGGCGCATATCGACACCTATACCCAATTCGCGTCCCAATATGTACCGAAACGCACGATTCGCGTGTGGGTGCCCGAGGGCTATGATGCTGCCAAGAAATACGACGTCCTATACATGCACGACGGACGAATGCTCTTCGATGCGTCTATCACGTGGAATCACCAGGAGTGGGGTGTCGATGAAGCCATGGACAGCCTGGTCCGTCTCGGTGCTATCCGTCCTGCAATCGTCGTGGGTATCGACAATATGACCTCTACGGCCGACCGTGTCAGCGAATACTGCCCGGACGATGTGGCGCAACTCCTGCCCGAAGGCAAGGCGCTGTACGACGGATTGATTCCGATGAAGGGAAACGATTATCTCCGTTTTTTGGTCGAGGAAGTGAAGCCCTTTATCGACTCGGTCTATTCCACGTATCCCGAGCGCGACCATACATGGATCATGGGTAGCAGCTGCGGCGGACTCATCTCGTCCTATGCCCTCTGCAAGTATCCGCAGGTGTTCGCAGGCGCGGCGTGTATGTCCACGCATAGCACGCTTGCCATTGACGTGGATCATCCCGATCCCGATGCCATCGAGGCGTATCGCACCTATCTCCGGCAGCATCTGCCATCCAATTCCTGCCGCCTCTATTTCGACCGCGGCGACCAGACGCTGGATGCCAACTATGCCGACTCGCAAGATGCCATCAACCAGATGCTCCTTGACGCAGGTTGGGACGAGACGCATTTCCTCTATCGCTTCTTCCCGGGGCATGCTCATGTGGAGAAGAGTTGGCGTGCCCGACTGGATGTGCCGCTTCGTTTTCTCCTTGCTAAGTAATGACAGCTATGCGGATCTGTTGGCGTGATATGGTCTTCCGGGGCGAGGCATATGCCTTGCCGACCGATGTGGTTTATTATATCGAGGGCGCGAACCGACTCCTTGATGCCTACGTGCGTGAAGAGCAACGTCTCATCAGCATGCGCCTGGCGCGTAGCGGCAAGCGGCTGGTTCGTATCGGCCTGACGGCGGAGAACTGGAAACGCTATCTCTCGCTTCGCCCGGATGTGGACGGCGGCTCGTTGCCGCTTCCGCCGACCGGCAGAGTCCCGAGTGCCTTGTCCGGCACCATGCTCTATCGCAAAACAGACGTATGGCGCGATACGGATGAATATACGTTCCGCTGTGCAGACCTTCACGCTTGCGCGCCCGCTGACTTCGAGCAGTTGCTTGACTCTTTTGACGCGCCGGAACGCGTCTATGCTTCGCGCTTCCGCTTATTGGGTGCGGCTCCCTGCTGTATGGCTGCAGAAGAAACGCCGCCGCTGTTGGATGAACCCATAGAAGCGTCCGCACCTTGCGGCGCAGCCGCTCCTGCCGACGAGGAACGTGAGGCTGTCCGGCGCCGCTTTGTCGAGGAACTGGAGCAGGCGCTCAGCCACTTGTCCGACGAGGGAATGAATGTCTTTCTGCAGACGCTGGGCAGCGACTTCCTCAAATCAATTGCCCAACTGGCGCCAAAACCCCTGAGCCCCATATGTGTGGACGAGCATTTCCGCGTCTGGCTCACCGACTATCGGATGGAAATCCGCATGAAGGCCTTGTGGAAAGCCATTTATATCCTCTTCCTGCGCCATCCGGAGGGAATCGTTCTCAAGCAGATGCCCGAGTATCGCGCCGAACTGTCGGAGATATACTATGCGATGGGGTGTGGCGAGTACGAACGCATGGAGGCGAGCTTGGACGAGGTGACGACGCCCGGCAGCGACAATTTCCGCCAGTATCTGAGCAAGATCAACCGTTCGTTTACCGATGTGCTGGCTATCGACCTGGCGCAGCATTATATCATTTCCGGCCAGCGGGGCAGGGAATACCGTATCCTTCTGCCGCCCGAGAAACGCGACATACGCATATAGGAAACGTTTCCGTTTTTGCACACATTGACGAAAAGCAGTACTTTTGCATCGGATTTCCGAAAAGTCCGTTGTTATTAACCATCTAAATTTTGTACTGCTATGTTATTCTATCATTTGATTGTATTGGATGCCAGTGGCTCCATGGGTTGTATTCGCCGGAATGCACTGTCCGGTTGTAATGAGACGATTCAGTCGATTCGTTCCCTTCAGGCGAAGTCGAATGGCGAACATCGCCATTTCCTGACGCTCGTGACGTTCAATAGTACCGATGTCGCGCATGTCGTCTATGACCGCATGCCGATCGACAGCGTCGGCGATCTGAAGCCCGAGCAGTATGTGCCGGATGCCTGTACGCCCCTCTACGATGCGCTCGGACGGAGTATGACCGAACTCCACCGCGCCATCGACCGCTCGCAGTCGTACAGCGTGCTGGTAACGGTTATTACCGACGGTCTGGAGAATGCCAGCACCGAATACACGGCCGACAGGATTCGCTGCCATGTCGAGGAGTACAAGCAGAGCGGCTGGACCTTCGCGTTTATCGGTGCCAATATCGACGAAGTGATGGAGGCGGGCAAACTGGGCATCCGCAACTCGCTCAGCTTCGAGCAGACCGACGAGGGGACAGACCGGATGTTCAAGTGCTATCGCGAGAGCGTGGAGAACTACTGTTGCGCGGCTCCCGCCGGGCTTTCCAAGGAAGACCGCGAAACGAATTTCTTCGGCTTCCTGCATTGACTCAAAACCGCAGTCCTTCCCTCGGGGCTGCGGTTTTTTTTGACCTCGAAGGACAAAAACGCGCTTTTTTGCAAAAAAATACCTCAAAAAGTTGCATAATAGAAAAAATCTTCGTAACTTTGCGGTCGCATAGCGGAGGATGCCGAAAATCCGAAGAAGAGTAGGCAACTTAAATTTATCATATTATGGAACAACAGAAAGTTGAAATGTGGATTGCGCAGAACTCGAAAATGCTGCCCGCAGCCAAGCTCCCCATCCTGAGAGACATGCTGGCTAAATTGCCCGACGAGAAGTTCATCTATCTCCAGAGTGTAGAGTATAAAGACCCGACCACCCTGCTGATTATCTCTATCCTGATTGGTGAGTTGGGTGTTGATCGTTTCATGCTCGGCCAGGCCGGTATGGGTGTGCTCAAGCTCATTACGGGTGGCGGCTGCGGTATCTGGTGGATCGTGGATATGATCAATATCCAGGATATGACCAAGGAGGCTAACTACAAGGCATTGTGCGACGCACTGGCTATCCAGGGAATCAATATCTATTGATGAAACGTTTCAGGCCTCTCTGGCGGTTGGTGACGATAGAGTTTGCCCTGCTCGGTTTCGTGCTCGGTCTCTATTATCTCCATATCCCCTGGAGATGCCCGTTTAAGATGCTTACCGGCCTGCCGTGCCCCGGTTGTGGGGGCACGCGGGCGCTGGTAGCGTTGCTGCACGGCCGGTTTACGGAGGCCTTGTGGCTTAATCCTGTGTCGGTCCTGGTGATAGTGTTTGCTGTCATTGCGCCCGTATGGCTGTTCGTCGATTGCTGTCGAGGCACCCATAGCCTGCAGCGGGTGATGAAGGGTCAATGGCCGATACCCGTAATTTGTGTCGCGGTGGTTATTACCATCGCCAATTGGATTTGGAATATATACAAAGGAATCTAATAATATCAACTACGATGAAAAAAATTCTTTGTGTTCTGTTGCTGTCAATGCCGTTTGTTTTTCTTAGTGCGGAGGATCATCTGGCAGACATGTACCGCCAGGCTGTCGGCGAGTTCGAAGCCGGCCAGTACAAGAGTGCGCTCTTGCACTTCAACGAAGTGGTGAGGATGAACCACGGCGATAACAACTACCTCAACACCGTCTATTATATCAATCAGTGTAATAACAAGATCATGAACCGGCAGCAACAGCAGCCGGTCAACCGCAACGTGGCGTCCGTCTCCAAAACGAAAATCTCAAAGCAGGCCTTGGCTACCATCGAGGGCAAGGGCGCTACAATGGTGCCCTCCAAGATCGACCGTGTGTACAACGGCGAGGAGCAGATGCGCGAGGGACGCTATGTCGGAGACATCCTCAACAAGTATCCGCATGGCGAGGGCATCCTCTATTTCAAGGAGTTCGACGCCCTGGGACGACTCTCCTTCGAGGGCAGTTGGATCAAGGGCGAACCCAACGGCCACGGTACTTTCAAGTGGAAGAACGGCGAGAGCTACGAAGGCGACTTTGAGAACGGCTATATGCACGGACACGGCACCTATTTCTTCGCCGACAACAGCAAGTACGAGGGCGACTGGAAAGAAGGTTGCATGTTAGGTCATGGCAAATATACATGGCCAGACGGCGAGAGCTACGAAGGTACGTTCGAAAACGGCCGTATGAACGAGTACGGAACCTACGAATATACCGACGGCAGCAAGTATATCGGTGTCTGGCGCAGCGGAAAACGTATCGGCGAAGGCACGTTCTATTGGCCGAACGGCGACCGCTATGAGGGCCATTTCGAGAAAGGCGAGATCCAGGGACAGGGCACCTGTTACTATGCCAACGGCGACAAGTTTGTCGGCAACTGGCAGAACGGCGAACGAACAGGGCAGGGTACACTCTATCTGGCGGACGGCGGACAATATGAAGGCACGTTCGAAAACGGTCACATGAACGGTCAGGGAACATGCACCTTTGCCAACGGCGACAAGTATGTCGGCAACTGGCAGAACGGGAATATGTCGGGACAGGGCACGCTTACCAAATCCAATGGTGACAGCTACGAGGGCAATTTCCAGAACGGCCGCATGTCCGGACAGGGAACTTATACCTACGCCAATGGCAACAAGTACGTCGGCAACTGGCAGGATGGAAACATGTCGGGACAAGGAGTCTTTACCTGGTCTGACGGCGACCGCTATGAGGGAAATTACGAGAACGGTCGTATGTCCGGTCAGGGCACTTTCTTCTATGCCAACGGCATCAAGTATGTCGGCGAATGGAAGGATGGAAAGAAATCCGGCCAGGGTATCTGCTATTATCCCAACGGCGACCGCTATGAGGGCGCTTACGAGAACGGCAAGATGCATGGCGAAGGCACCTACTACTGGGGCGAGAACCGGGAGACGGGTACGTGGGAAAACGACAACCAGGTAGGCGAAGCTACTGTCTATCGCGACAACGGCGATGTCGAAACCGGCAGTTACGTCAATGGCAAGAAGAACGGTGTCTGGACATCCACTTCCCCCTCCGGCCGCAAACTCAAAGCCACCTTCTCCGAAGGCAAAATGACCAAAAAGTGGCGCTAATCTTTTTGCGAAAAATACAGCAATATATATTTTTCCGTACATTTTTACTCGATTTCGAAAGAGATCGAGTTTTTTTTATTGTTTAACCCGCGAGGTTTTGTCTGGCTTGGATATCCCTTGAATGCGCATTCACATGCAAAGCCGAGCATAAATCTCAAAGGTTATGAGACACAAAACAATGCGCACCAGAGTGCGCAGAAACGCGTATCGCGATGTAGCAATCGAGTATTACGCACGTAATTCATCTTCGGTTTTGGCCGTTACGCAACGTCATTGGCCAGAGAAACCGTGGACTTCACAGCCCGAATTGGCGCGGATCCTGAGCGCAGAAATGGGCTGGGAACTGGACTATCGTTCCCTTTCCCGACAGCTCCGAAGGGTGCACCGGTTCAGTCATCCCGTTCGGGATCGTATCTTCGAATTGCTCGCAGACAAGGCAATCTATTCCCCTGATTTTCGCTGGAATACACTTTGTGGCAGATGGAATTCCATATGCCACGAAAATGTAGTAACTTTGCACAAAATTTAAACACAACATCTTCACTATGGAAAAGCGAAACAGACAACAGGTGGTTTGCGACTACTTGGACGAGAATCTCATCCTCTCCGACCGGCTGCGACATGATGTCATCTCTAACAAGGTGCAAATAGCTGCGCCTGATCCGAATGACGGTTCGTCTCCCGAGACGCTTCGGTGGCGCGATATCACGACAGCGGATATCAACGACATCGTATGTGACTGTTCCTCGGAGAGCGGGTTGTGTGTCAGTGCCAAGGAAGTCATGGCTGTTCTCCAGTCCCATCGTGTTCCGGATGTACATCCCTTGCGCGAATATGTCCTCGCCTGCCGACCCTACGAACCGGAGCAGCCGGATTGGATCGGATGGCTGGCCGAACAGGTCGTGGTCGAAGGCGGTCAGCCGGAGCAGCAGCTGTGGAAAGAGTATTTCCGAAAATGGTTTGTGGCCATGGTGGCTTCGTGGCTCGACGATGATGTCGTGAATCAGCAGGTACTGGTTCTCGTGGGACGCCAAGGTATCTTCAAGACCACATGGCTCGAACGACTTCTGCCGCCAGAACTGCGTCCCTATGGGTGCAAAATGGCAAACAATTCACAACTCAACAAGGACGAGCGACTCCGTATCGCCGAGTACGGACTCATCGCTCTGGACGAGATAGACTCGATGGGTATCAAGGAACTAAATGTCATGAAATCAGTCATTACGGCATCCGACATCTCCGAGCGTGCTGCGTATGGATATACGAAAGAACGGCGAATCCGTCTCGCTTCTTTCTGTGCGTCCGGTAACAAACAGGAGTTCCTGACCGACCTGACAGGCAACCGCCGGTGGCTTCCCTTCCATGCCATCAGTATCCGGAATCCTTTCTTCACGCATCTCCCCTATGAGCGGCTGTACGCCCAAGCGCGCTATCTCATTGAGAACCATTTCCAGTACTGGTTCGATCTGGATGATATCGATGCGATCGAGGCGCATAACGACGATTTCCGCGTGCAGGAGAACGAGGAACAATTGCTGTCTATCTACTTTGATATACCGGCAGAAGGGCGTGGCCAGTTTATGACCACGGCGGAGATTTCCGACAAGTTGGTCTCTCGGGGCAGTATCAAGAAGCCCATGACTCTCAGCCGCTTGGGAATGCTTTTGCAGCAGGCGGGCTACCAGGGCAAACGTGTCGGCAAGGCGCGCACACGCGGATGGATTGTTTACGAACGTCCGTTAGACCAAGTCCAGGCCAATCGCAATATCAATGCTCAAGGATAGACCGGGCGGACAGCGGACGGCCTGTTTCTATATCCTCCCACACACGTGGGTGGGAGTTTTATACGAAGGCCGTCCGCCTGCCCGCTGTCCGCCCTGATTAATACCTGTTCAGACCTAATAACAAGTCATTTACTGGATATTTAGCGGATATTTAGCCGTTATTTAGCGGACATTTAGCCGTCATTTACGATACCACTTCGTTACCACTACGTACCGTCGTAGTAATATTATTAACCAATTAATCACTTTTTTAGTATGAAAGTAGAATTAATTCTGCCCATTGCCAAATTGCATGGCAAACTCAATGGCAAGTCGCCATTCTATTTCAAAACCGTTAATGGCAAAACCTTTGTTCAGCGCTGTCCTAATCGCCGTATGGTACCTCCGTCATTGGCGCAAACAGCTGCTCGTCAGCGATTCGCTGCCATCGCCGCAGAAGTGACGCGTATGCTTGAACAGGGAAGCCGGAAAAGCAGAAAGCAACTGTGGAAAATTGCTAAGGATGCCTATGATGCAGCACATCAGTAAAATCGAAATTGCCGAGCGCCTGGATGAGGTGCTCGGAACTCCGGTGGGTTTGCAAGGACTGACCACCTTGATCTACGGCTGGACGCGCAAAGACCCCCAACTGCGGGTCAACATCAGCCACCGCCGATGGCTATATGGCTACGAACTGAAGGAATTAAGCGAATATGCAGGCTACAACTTGCGTCCGCGGAACTACGATTCCATTTGCGAAGACGAATAGTTGCCCGTATCGGAAATTTTTTGTACCTTTGCATCGTCTTTCAATCAGATAGGATAATGAGTCCGCGGAGCGTCTATCGCCTTATCCTCAGTTCCAACGACTCAAAAAGGGATAGATTGAAAGACCGCGCGCGTAATCCATCCGCCATGTTTGGCGGATTAGTACAAACCTAAAAAACCTTAACTATGGCAAAAATCAAACCTATGGCGCTCATCGAGAGCATGAGCAAGAAAGTGTGCATGCACAGCGATGTGTATTTCCGCACCAACAAGCAGACCGGGACTACCTATACCGGTAAGCTCTGCAACCCGTCCGAGGCAGAACCGTCGGCGGCACAGACGGCAGCCAAAGCACGTTTCGCGAAAGTCGTGGCTGCCGTACGAACGATCCTTACCGACCCGACGGAGAAAGCCAAGCTGAAGGCCGAGTTCAAGTCCCAGACCAAGATCGGTTCGCTCTTCGGTTATGCGATGCATAAGCTGAACGGCAACTACGATGCGAATGGCGATCTGATCGGCGGCTAACCGCTTGACAGCTTAACCGCTTAACCGTTTAACTATTTAACAATTTAACAGTTTTATGACCAAGCAACAGATTTACAAGATTGTGGCAACGCTTCTGACCGCCATCATTACCTGTGTGGCGATAGCGCTCGGATTGCAGAGCTGCACAGCGACACGGGTGGTGAGTACCAGTGCCTCGTACGTCCAGCACGGCGACACAACGACCACCATCATGACCAAGACCACGGAAACCTACCGTGGCGAGAAACACTAATTAACCCCGCATCCGCCCATATATGGCGGATCTTAAAAACCCTCGCATCCGCCACCTTTGGCGGATCCAAAACCTAACCCTTAACCCCTCTCACGTGGCTTAGAGGATAACGGGATTTTTTGAAAGTATAGTATTGTTCGTCCGCCGTTTCCGTTATGTCATAAGGCTATTTTCCGGCTTCGGAACCACTCCGATTTTTTGACTTTTTTGTCATTAGATAGCAATGACATCTCGGATGTGAGGATTTATTTCTATCGGATTGCAGAAAGCTCGCTTTCGGGCAAGACGGTAGGAATGAAGACTCAAAAGTACTGAAAGTACTTGTTGCTATCTAATGTTTTTTTTATGTTTTTTTGATTAAAAATATAATTATTATAATCGAAAGCGAAGCGTATTTTTACTATAATTTTCAATCATCCCATAGCCACACGCGAATGGCTCAAGTAATTTACAGTGCCGGTATCGACAGCGTATCCGGCGCACTCTCGAAACCGAGCAAGGACGGTCAGCACTCCTGCAACAAGATGCTCCTTGCCACCCACCGCGTAGCACCCAGTGCGAGCGACAAGTGTAACCGTCTCT
>JAFPJV010000094.1 GCA_017425065.1 Paludibacteraceae bacterium | reverse complement strand
TGTATGGTATGTACGACGAGAACTTCAAGGTCGTTATTCCGGCAGAATACAAATATCTTGGCGTTGGCACCGAAGACGGTTTGATTTGGTTTAGCGAAGACGACAAAGAGTACGGCTACTTGGACAAAGACGGCAAAGTGGTCATTCCGGAGCAATTCGCCGGTGCAGCTGCGTTTGCGGATGGCATCGCTGTGGTGGCAGACAAAAACGCCCGTTATGGCGTTATCGACAAGAAGGGCAACTTCTTGATTGATTATCAAAAGAAAAGCTTGTCTAACTTGGGTGAAGGACGTGTGGCTTTCTACAACTCTTCCACCAGCAAATACGGCGTATGGGATAAGAACGGCAACGAGATTATTAGCGCCAAGTATGATGATATAGAACCTTTCACTTGCGGCTTGGCTCTGGTAGAAAAGAACGGCAAAGGGGGCTTTATCAGTCCCAAAGGCGAGGAAGTAATCCCGTGTCGCTATGCATCTTCAGGGTTTTTCTATGACGATGTGGCTTGGGTACGGAAAAGCTCCGATTCGCGTTGGGAGATTATCAACAAGAAGGGCGAGACCTTATTCAGTCTCAAAGAAGGCGAAGTAGTATATACTTCCTTCATCAATGGTTTATCGTTGGTTTGCAGCTCTGACTATAAACAATGGCGCTATGTCAACAAGAAAGGCGAGACGGTTTACAAGTGGGAACCGGGCAGTTCTTCCATGCCGGAGAAGCGCCTGAGTCCCGAGGAGCAAGCTCGCGAGTTTATGCTCAGCACCGAGTACGCACCGTTGTTCCATGATATGATGAGGAGGACAAAGTGACAAAGGGAGCCACTCGACGCTTTCGACTTTTGACTATTGACTTTCGACTAAATAAAACTTATACAACAATGAAAAAACTATTTATCATCCTCGCTGTAGCCGCATTTGGTCTGCAGCTCAATGCGCAACATGTTGCGCCGCTTACCATCCAACTGGCTGATTTCGCACTGGACACCATGCGTACCAAGTACGCCAACGATCCTGCCATGTATCAGACGGAATTACAACGCATCGTCCTGATGCAGGAAGCCGAGACAAAGGCAATCAAGGACGCTTGGAAAGAACTCAAAGACGAGAAGCAGCACGCCAAAGACCTGGCTTCCTGCCTCAAGGAAGTAGGTTCGGCTGTCAGCAGCCTCGAGAAAAGCGGCTCCAAAGAAGAAGCTGCCATCAAGGGCATGCTCAAAACCATCGAGAAACAGATGAAGCAGAACTCGCGCACTTCCTCCACACTCAATGCCGAGACACGCGACGACTACAACGACTATCTCACCGCCGAGAAACGCTATCTCGAATCCATGCTCGACGAAATAGCCGCGCGCAAGAAAAACCTTGCCGACGCCATGACCGGAGCACGCGACCTGCAGAACGGACTCAATGCCTTCAACGTGGAAATCCAGCAGAAAGAGCTTGACCTCAAGCAACTGGAAAACACCAGCAAGACGCGCATCGCTACCATCAAAAACGAGCAGAAGATCGTAAAAGCAATGCTTAAAAACAAATAAGACATGCGCATTGTCAATCTATCCGAGCATAACTCGCTTCTCGGCTGTTTCTTGCGCGAGATACGCGACGTGCGGATTCAGAACGACCCGCTTCGTTTCCGCCGCAACATAGAGCGTATCGGCGAAGTGATGGCGCTGGAAGTCAGCCGCTCGCTCCGTTATCGCACCGAGCAGGTGCAGACGCCTCTCGGCACAGCCGACGTCAGCATCATAGCCGATCCTATTGTGCTCGGCACCATCATGCGGGCGGGACTGCCGCTGCATCAGGGATTTCTCAATATGTTCGACCGCGCCGAGAATGCCTTTCTGAGTGCCTATCGCCGCGTAGCCGGACAGAAGGAGAACGGTGAACCGGAACTGGAAATAGTGGCTGAATACCTGGCAGCTCCGCGCTTGGACGGCAAGACGCTCCTGCTCGTTGACCCGATGCTGGCAACCGGCATGTCCATGGAAGTGGCATATCGCGCCTTGCTCAGCCACGGTCATCCTGCGCACACGCATCTATGCTGCACCATCGCCACGCCGCAAGCCATCGAATATCTCGAGCGCACGCTGGCGGACGAACCCGTTACGCTCTGGTGTGCCGCCATCGATCCCGTGCTCAACGAGAAGAAATACATCGTCCCCGGGCTGGGTGACGCCGGCGACCTCTGCTTTGGTGAGAAGCTTTGAAACGGATTCGCTACATACCCGCTGTCTTGGTGAGCATTGCCCTGGCGGTGCTCTCCTTGATCGAAGCGCCGCGGCTGGTGCTGGAAACCGGCTTGTCCGACAAGACCTTGCATACCATGGGATATGTCGTTCAGGCGGCTACGCTCCTTTGGGCGTTCTGGCGCTCTTCGGCTTTGCCCAAAAGCCGTGCAGCCGCCATCACGTTTGCCTATACGGTCTTGCTCGGCGGCGCGCTGGAACTGCTGCAAGCCTGGTGCACCCGCACACGCTCCGGCGAATGGCTCGACTTGGCGGCAGATGCCATCGGAGCACTTGTCGGCATCGGACTAACGGCACTCCTGCTCCATCTAACGGATAAAAAGCACCTATGCAATCGGAATTGATATATCAGTTGGCGCTCGTCGCACTCTATCCCTACCGCCTTCGTCAGGCGCATCAGCTCTTGCACCGTTACGGAACGGCAAAAGCCGCATGGGAGAATGCCGACGAAGAGACAAAACCGCTCGCCTGGCAACGGGCGGAACAGGAAGCGGAGTTTATCCGGAAGCACGCTATCCAGACCTGGTTCTGTACCGACGACAACTATCCGAGGCGGCTGCGCGAATGTCCCGACCGCCCGCTGATGCTTTTCGGCAAAGGCAATATCCGTCATTCGGAAGGCAAGTTCGTCTCCGTCGTCGGAACGCGCCGAGCCACGGAACGCGGCAAAGAACTGACACGACGCTTCGTGCTCGATCTCGCGCAACTCTGTCCCGACGTGACGATTGTCAGCGGCCTGGCGTACGGCATCGACGTCGCGGCACATCGTGCTGCGCTGGAAGCCGAACTGCCGACCATCATCGTTCCGGCGCACGGACTGGATCGCATCTATCCCGCCGTACATCGCCAAGTGGCTGTCGAGGCATTGGAGAACGGCGGCATACTGACGGAATACATGTCGGGCAACGAACCAGAGAAGATGCACTTTGTGGCGCGCAACCGCATCGTAGCCGGTCTGGCGGACGCGGTCGTTGTCGCCGAGTCGCGCAACCACGGCGGCTCGCTCATCACGGCGGGCATGGCGATTGACTACAACCGCGATCTCTTTGCCTTCCCGGGCAGACCTACCGACGAGGAATACCGCGGCTGCAACGATCTTATCCGGCTCCAGAAAGCCACGCTCATCAACTCCGCCGCCGACTTCGTAGCTGCCATGAACTGGCAGCCGCAAGAACCCAAGCCCGTTAGCCAACCCTCGCTCTTCTCTCAGTCCGATTCGCCCGTGCTCGCCCTCGTCGCTTCTGCCGAAGAAGGAATACATATCAACAGCATCGTGATGGAAACCGGACTCAACTATGCCGACGTCGCCTCCGAACTCATCATGCTCGAGATGGACGGCCGCGTACGCGCCCTTCCCGGCGGAATATACCGGATTAGGATTTGAAGATTTCTAATCTCGGCAAAGCCTCGAACGATCGGCCGAAGCCGTATGGAAGATTTGAAGATTCGAAGATTTGAAAATTTGAAGATTGATATATGAAAAAGAATTTCTACATGGTTCTTGTCGTTCTGCTGCTCTCGTCGCTTTCCATGCTGGCGCAGCAGGAAGTGGATTTTGACGCCGACTTTGCCGATTGGTCGCAATGGGTAGGCAAGACGGTCTCGTTTACCAACGACTTCTATCTCTGCAACGCCAGCAGCCGCATGATAGCACCGCATCGTTTGCGTGCGCCCGAAGAGTACGGCGAAGAAGGAACAGCGGCTTATGATGCCGCCCAAGCGGCGAACGAGCATGACAAGTGCTATTTGTCCGGACTGCAGGTCTATAGCAACGAACGACCCGGCGCCATCATCCGCAACCTGGTCGCCCAAGTGACGGCTGCGAACCAACTCCAACTAATCGGTACGCCCACCATCATTTACAACGAACTGCCTACCCGGCGTCCCGACCTGGGCAATGCCAACGTGGTCGTCTGCGGTACCAACTTGCAGAATTTCTTTGTGACGCTTGGAGGTTATGCCGGTGCAGCCGATGAGACCCAACTGGAATGCCAGAAAACAAAGATTTCCAAGGCGCTCTACCACATGGATGCCGATATCTACGGTCTCTGCGAAGTGGAGCAGGGACCGTTGGCAACGACCGAACTGGTTCGGCTGCTCAACGAACTCGCCGGACGCGATTGCTATGCTTGGGTGAATGCCAATTTCTCCACCTACAACGGCATCATGGTTTGCTATATCTACCGCAAGGACAGAGTGCGCACGTACTCACGTTACCTCATGCCCTATTCCTATGCGCCGATGAAGTTCCGCGAAGCCATCCAGTGCTTCGAGCACATCGATACAGGAGAGCGGTTCAACGTCTCCATCAACCATTTCTATGCCAAGACATCCAAGACGGATGCAGATCGTGAGGAGAATATGCGGAGCCTGATAACCAAGATTTCTACGGCGGTCAGCAACGATCCCGACGTGCTGGTTATCGGCGACTTGAATGCCTATACGATGGAGGAATCAAACCTGCTGCTCAGCCGCGACAAGAAATACGTGGACCTGCTGATGCGCGACGACCCGACGGGTTACAGCTACGTCTATGACGCGATGGTCGGCTATCTCGACCATGCCTATTGTTCGCCGTCCATGGCGCCGCAAGTGACAAGAGCAACGGCCTACCACCTGAATGCCGACACCTATTATCGTTACGGCTTCAAGTACGGCGACAATTCCATGTACCGCTATTCCGACCACGACCCGATTCTCGTGGGCTTGCATCTGGGACCGAATACGGCTGTTGAGAATATATCCGCTACCGAGCCCTGCCGCAAAGTGCTTCGCGACGGCATGCTGCTTATCGAGCGTGGCGGAGCGGAATATACCGTTACAGGCACTCGCCTGAAATAGAATACGTCTTTTCTCCGCGGAGAATAACGACCTTGCCGGAGCGTAGCACTTTCTGTGCTGCGCTTTTCGTTTCCGGCAACTCAATCGACATGCCTTCTGTTTCGCTCAGTTGGAAACAAACCTGCGAGATACGTGTGCTCGTTCCTGCCGAACGTTGGATGGTGAATGACTTCGCGCCCGCCGGAGCCGCCAGACGCACCATCTCTTTCGCCGCGCCCGAGATAATATATTGCGAGTTGGCTTCGTTGTTCCAGTGGTAGGCAATCGTGTTCTTGCCTTCCGCCCAGTTGGGAATCGTCACGTCGAATTCCACGGCCTCGATGCTTGTAACGTACGCCGAGAAATCAAACGT
>JAFPJV010000093.1 GCA_017425065.1 Paludibacteraceae bacterium | reverse complement strand
GGACAGGCAATTTCTCGGTTAAGGTTATCAACCGTGGAAACATCTACAACGACTACGTGCTTTTGACGAACTAAGAGACACCCCCCGACCCCCTCTCAAAGGGGGAGAAAGGGTGTATGGTGTACGGTGTATAAAAAAAAATCGCACTTTCGGGTGCGATTTTTTTTTGTAGGAGGGAAGAGTGAAGAGGGAAGGAGTGAAGGAATTTTCAATTTTCAATTTTTAATTTCTCATATTCTTTCTCTGTTATTTGCTCGGCTTCCAAGGCCTGGCGGGCAGTCGGAAGCATCTCCACCTGTTCGCGCAGACGGCTACGCCACGAATCCAATTCCTCGTCAAAAAAGAACATGAGCGAATCGCGTTTCGCGTGCTGCGCATAGCGGATTTCTATCGTATCACGCACCACTTGTGCTTCTTCCTCCAGCCGCTCCATGCACCGTTCTGCCGGTTCGCGAAAACGATGCTCTGTCAGCGCCTGCTGCCAGCGATAGCCCTCGCGTTCGGCCATGCCGCGCACTTTTTTCTGCGTCTCTTTCCATTCGCGGCGCATCTGCGCCAACGAGTCGGCAGACAAAGTTTTCTGCTCCGTCGGCACGCTGTCCGGCTTCTGCGCACCGGACGCACCGGAAGGGCTGTTGTCGAACTCCTGCTGCATCGCCAACGTAGCGGAACTGCGCGTGATATGCTTGTGCTGCTCCCACTTGTAAGCACCCAAAATGCCCAGCGCCATCAGCACAACGGCACCTGCGATAATAACTATATATCGACCGTTCTCTTCCATTTCGGGGGGCAAAGGTACGTTTTTTTTTGCATACATGCAAATAAAAATGGCTTTTTCACCACAAAATATGAATTTAATTTGCGTATATGGAAAAAAAGCAGTAATTTTGCGTGAGTTTTTTGTGCATACACATGACAAGCAAGCGCACACACTATACTTTATTCTACCTGACACTGCTTCTCTCCCTGATAGGCGGCGTATTGATATTCCATACGAACGTCAATACGGATATGACCGTTTATCTGCCGCATAAATACGAGGTGAAGCAGGGCATGGACACCCTGAAAGCCGAGTTCGGCAGTATTCCGAGCACCAAGGGTGACGTGCAGGCGATGTTCCTCGACCTGACGGAGCAGGAGCGGCGCGAGATAGCCGACTCGCTGTGCGCTATCGACAACGTGGACTCCGTGCGCTGCAAGCAGAGCGCCGACGGACGATATACACTATACGACATGGAGGTATCCAAGTCGGTGGACCAAAAGCAGTTAGGCAAACAGATCGCCAAACGTTTCGGACACGATGCAGTCGTGGAGACCAGCCAGGACGGCGCTACTCCGCCCCTCTCGGTCATCGTCATTGCCGCGGCGCTGATACTGATTATTCTGGTTGTCATGGCGCAGTCATGGGTGGAATCGTTTATCATCCTCTTTGTCTCCGGCGTCGCCATCCTGCTCAACATGGGCACCAATGCCCTGCTGCCGAGTGTCAGTATCACGACCAACTATATCGGCTCCATTCTGCAGATGGTGCTGTCGCTCGACTACTGCATTGTGCTGCTGAACCGTTATCGTCAGGAACAACGCGACGAGAACAGCAAAGCCGATGCCGTGCTGGCGGCCAACAAAGCCATCCATCGAGCCTTCCGACCGATACTGAGCAGTGCGCTCACCACAATCATCGGTCTGCTGATGCTCTGCTTCATGGATCTGCGTATCGGTCTGGATATGGGTATCGTGTTGGCGAAGGGCGTTATCTTCAGCCTTGTATGCACCTTCACCGTACTGCCGTCGATGATGATGCTCATGCGCAACAGCATCAACTCTACCGTCAAGAAAGCCCCTGTGCTGCCTACCGACCGCCTGGGACGTTTTGCTACGAGTCATAAGATACCGATGGCGTTCTTCTCCATCTGCCTGTTCGCCTTTGCCTACTATTTCTCGGGCAAGACGGAGATATTCTTCTGCACCAACGGCGAGTCGGAGATAGAGAAAGTGTTCCCGCAGCCAAACCATGTCGTCATCCTCTACAACAACGACGACAGCGGACGTATCTTCACGCTGGCAGACAGCCTGCAACGCGTGGACGGCGTACAGGCTATCATCAGTTATCCTACGCTGCTGCAGCAACGCTACACCGCCAACGAGATGACACGTTATATCCGGTCGATGACGACCGAGTACAGTGACCTGATGCCGGATACCGTGCCTATCGACATGCTCACGCCGCAACTGATGCAGACGCTCTACTACATGCACAGCCGCCGCGACACCGCCGTTCGGATGACATTCCCCGAGATGATCAACTTCATCGAGCAGAAATGTATGAACGACCCGATGATGAGCGACTTCATCAACGACGACATGCGTCAGCAACTCGCAGTGCTTCACTCGCTTGAGCACATGGAGCGTTCGGCTGAACAGGAGGAGGAAGAAGAGCGCATCGTTGCCCCCAAGAAACCCCAAAAGAAATATCACAGTTCACGGGACGTCAAGCCCGTGCAAACGACGGATACCACAAGCGGCGAAGTGACTGTCAGCCACTCGGAGTATATCCTTCTGACTGACTTCCTGCCCAAGTTGTACGAAGCGGCTCCTTCGCCCCAGACAGCCGAACTGAGCCGGCTCAGCAACCGCCAGCAACTGAACCGCCAGATGACCAAACGCGAACTGAGCGAGTTCGTCGGCAGCAGCATGGCGCAGACCAAAATGGTATTCAAGTTCGCCCACGGCAAACACGAGACGATGACACCGCTCCAATATGTTCACACATTGACCGACGATCTCTTCCAGCGCCGCTTGTTGCGTGCCATGGTGAGCGACGAACAGGTAGAAGCACTGACGCTACGTGTGCAACTGATGGATCTGTGCAATCAGGACGTCGCCATGTCGCCGCGCGAGCTGAGCGACCTGCTGGCAGATTTCGGCATTACGGGACTGAATGCGGAAGCACTCTACGCCATTGCCTACCCCGACATTCAACCTGCCGAGCCGGAACAAGCCGTGGCACAAAACGACAGCCTGCCTGCCGACACACTCACCACGGACAGCATAGCTATTGTCGAAGCACCCAAACCGCAACCCAAGCCTGCTGTCAAACCGAAAGTGAACACCAAGCCCGTGCTGGCAAAGAAGCATCGCAAGTCAGCTACAGAGATACAGCAAGACCGTCAGACGGAACGTATCCTCGACCTGCTCGAAGACAAGCAGTCGTTCAGCGCCGATGAGATGGCCGCACAGTTTGCCTATCTGGGTCAGCAGATTCCTGCCGAGCAGATCAGCCTGCTATACACCTACTACGGCAGCATGTGCGACTCGACCGCCGAATCGATAGAACTGACGCCGGAGCAACTCATCAACTATCTGGCCGACACGCTGGCCAACGACACGCGGCTGCAATTGTTCATCACCGAAGAACAACGGCACGACATCAGCAATATCAAGCCGCAACTGCTCTCGCAGATGTCGCAAATGGTCGGAGAGCGGCATAGCCTGCTCATCATGCTGACCGACCTGCCGGCCGAATCGGCACGCACCTATGCTTCGCTCGACAGAATCCATGTGATAGCAGATGCACAACTTCCCGCAGATCATTTTATGATAGGCGAGTCGCCCGTCTATCGCGAGATGAAAGCCGGCTTCGGAGCCGACATCTTGCGTATCAGTTGGCTCACGATTATCGCTATCTTCCTGATTGTGGCTATCTCGTTCCGCTCGGTCATTGTGCCGACGATACTCGTGGTAACAGTCATGACAGCCGTCTATGTCAATGTGATCTTTGCAGGTCTGCTCCGTGGCGAAATGCTCTATCTGGCTTATCTGATCGTGCAGTCTATCCTCATGGGTGCTACGATCGACTACGGCATTGTCTTTGCCAACTACTACAAAGAGTCACGCCGCACCATGCTGCCCTACGAGGCTGTTAAAGCCGCATACAAAGGCTCGATACGCACCATCACTACCTCCGGCCTTATCATGGTCGTAGCTCCGGGTGCGATGGCGCTGCTCGTGGATGATATCACGATATCGGCTATCGTAGGCTGTCTGGCCGTGGGAGCCGCTATGGCTGTTCTGATGATTCTGCTCGTGCTGCCGGGCGTACTGGTAGCCTTCGACAAGCTGGTCGTACGCAAGGGACAAAGAAAAGAGGAGAATTTGAAGATTTGAAGATTCACTAATCCTTATCCAACGCCCAGCGAAACCCTACATACACTTTCCACCCCGTTGTCGGCGCCCAAGCCATGGATGCGTCGAAACCGTCGTTGAACGGTTGGTCGGCACCTATCACCGGATGTTCCTGCCGGAAATTCGTCATGTTCTCTGCACCCACATAGAGGCTGCATGTGCGCCAGTACTTGGTGATCTGCGCCATAAGTTGCGGATACCACTTGTAGTAGAGCGTGCCGTTCTGCTCGTAGTACTGCCTGCTTCCTAAGGTCTGCAGGAAATAGGTATTGAAGCCGTCCGGCATACGTCCGCCGCCGTTGAACTGGGCGGTGACGTCAAACTGCCACTTCTTGAGCGGCGTCTGGTAACTGGTCGTTATCACGCCCTTGAACCGGTTGCTGAGCGGCTTGAGTCGCAGGCGTGCTACTCCATCCGATCCGATAGTAGTCTGGCGCACGTCGGTCCAACGGAACGCTGCCGTCCATGTCCATCCGCGCAGCACTTCGATAGACGCCTCGATCTGGGCATTGTGTGCACGGCTCTGCGCACCGGGCAGGTCGCGCTGGTTGTAGATATACACCTTTGCAGTGGATTGATCCATATCCACGATGACGCTGTTCAAAAACTGCGTATAATAGTACTCGGCCGAGAGTTGCAGTTCACGACGGCCCAACGGGATGTAGAACGTAGTGGATATACCGGTATTCACGGCGCGCTCCTGGGCAGCATCGCCGTTCCACACGATCGTTCGCGAGCTCGGCAGGAACGAGGCGTTGTCGGCTATGACGTTCGGCGAACGGTAGCCCAGGCCGGCAGAGGCACGCAGGGTCCACCATTTCCAGGGGCTGTAGCGCACGTTGACACGAGGCGTGCAGAAGAAGCCGTAACGCGTGCTGTAGTCCGCACGCACACCGGCTACGAGCGAGAGGATGTCCTCGTATTTCAGCGAGTACTCGGCAAACACGCCGGGCGTCACCTCCCATCGGTCGAGAGACAGGCTATTCAGCGTCTCATCGTACTTATCGAAGTTGAGGCTCAGTCCGGCACTCACCCGATGGTCGTTGTCGGCCTTGCCGCGTCCCTCGAAATTGCCCTGCCAGAGTGCATTGAGATAGGCATTGGTCTGCGAAGCCCGCCACTCGCGCAGGCCATAACGGTTCAGCTGGTTGTGATAACTGGCAGCAGCTATGACGGCCACACTGCTTCCCGACTCGTCGTCATAGACATAGCCGTTCTTCAGAAAACCATCCACGCGCCATGTATTCAGGTCGATACGATACGGATTCTGCAACGAGTCGGCCATCTGTCCTCCGCGGCGACGATCGTACAATCCGCGCAGAAAGACCTGCATCGTATAGTCGCCATGACGATAAAACCAGCGATTAACGAGGTTTGCATTCTGCGATTTAGGCATATCGGCAAAGCCGTCTTTGTTCTCGTCCATCGCCATAAAGCCCTGCTGATAATGCGCCAGAATACCCGTATAGAGCGATTCGTGGTGGCAGTGCTCGTCATGATGATGTTCGCCTTCGCTATCATGCTCGTGCTCTTCCTCTGAATGCGCGTGCTCTTCCTCTGAATGCTTCAACGGTATCTCCCATCCGCCTGTCAGGTTGGCCTCGGCATGCAGTTCGCTGTTGAGCATGAGGTTGATGGCCACGGGGCTTGTGGTCTGCGGTTTCTGAAACTCGACGTTGATCTGCCCTGTCGTGGCCTCGTAGCCGTTGATGACCGACGAGGTGCCTTTGCTCACCTGGATCGACTGCATCCACGGACCGGGGATATACTCCATGCCGTAGCTCTGTGCAAGTCCGCGCACGCCGGGCGTGTTCTCCTGGAGCAGCTGAACGTAGGTGCCGCTCAAGCCAAGCAGCTTGATCTGTTTGGCACCCGTGGCTGCATCCGAATAAGCGACATCTACCGACGCATTCGTCTCGAACGCCTCGCTCAGGTTGCAACAGGCAGCCTTGCACAGTTCGTCTGCACCGATCGTCTGGGTGTCGAAGGCGGCAATACGGCTCTTGATAATACCGGCTTTGCGTTCGGTGATCGTCACTTCGTCCAGAATGAGGTCGCTCACCAGCACAATGACCAGATCCGTCTGCCCTTTCACGCGTGTGGTATCAGGCGTGAAGCCCATGAACGAACTGACGAGATAGTCGGTAGAATGCACTTCCTGGATAACGAATGTGCCGTCCGGGTCGGTCACTACACCTATGGCCGTGCCGCGCCAATAGACATTGGCACCGGGCAGCGGTTCACCCTTATCATCCAGCACAACACCCTTAATATCAGCCGCCTGCAAAGAAAAAGCGGCACCTATTGTCAGCAAACAGAGTAGAAATCGTTTCATCTTTCTCTTAAAATTTGCTGCAAAGGTACTGCTTTTTTCTTGCAACTCGGTTGCAAAGTGCGGGTAACGGACTATTTTTTCGGTTTGGTAATTTGCTCTACGACCCGCAGAATGGGATCGATGGACGGTGTAGTTCCAACAGCCTGGCGCATCCACTCCTGCGGCGTCAAGCGGCCGAGACGATAGATGCGCGCATACTCCTGCGCAAAGTCACGCGGCTCGGTGTATTGCGCCAGGTGTTCCTCCAATTGATACTGCACGATATGTCCGAGCGGATAATTGGGCAGATACATCGGGGCGTTCACCATGTGGCTATATACCGCCAGCAGCACGCAGTTTTTCTCACCGAGCACGGGCTCGTAGTACTGGTTCCAGATCTGGCGGGCGATATCCAATGTGGCTTCACAAAGCTGCTTGGGCGAAGCGTCCGGATGATCGTATATCCAGCGCCACATAGCCATATCTACCAGACTCACGCCCATGATTTCGTACATCGACCAGAACTGATCCAAGACGAGGTCATTGGTCGTTGGTCGTTGGTCGTTAGTCGTTGGTCGTTGGTCGTTGGCAGGCAACAGTTGCAGGTCGCGTTGCTGCCAAAGGAAAGCGCTGGCCTCGGTATAAGCCGTATTGGGCACGCCACTGAGCATATAATGGTCGATCTGGTACATGTCAAGCACTTGTTCTACGCAGTGGCCAAACTCATGCACGGCTATATTATATCCTTTATAATCCATGCCCGCGGGCGCGATACGCGTGCGCAGGCGAGCGGGTTCTTGTCGTCCCATGCAGGGCCATGCGTGTCCGGAACCGCGAGCGGGTTCCACGACGATATGACGGGCAATGTTACGGGCGTCCTCGCTGTAGAATCCCATGCGC
>JAFPJV010000092.1 GCA_017425065.1 Paludibacteraceae bacterium | reverse complement strand
TGTCAAAATCGTGTCAAGAACTCGCACAAAATCCTAATTTTGAACAAAATCATTGCTGATTTACAGCAAGTTACGAAAATTAACTCAACTGTGGGTTTGTCTGGGTTCGAGTCCTGGTTGAGCAACAAAAAAGAGCAATCACCAACTGGTGGTTGTTCTTTTTTTTGTCTTAATCTATGGGCTCGAACCCACCTTTTCGGGGTCCCCGCAAATTTTAATTTGTGGGGAGAGTGCAGCTCATCCGAGTAACTCCCCTTAAAACGGAGTTTTGAGGCGTTTGCGAGGATGAAGCAAACGAGAGTCCTGGTTGAGCAACACAGAAGAGACCTTTCGGGTCTCTTTCTTATTTCAGTAGGATGCGATATGCAATCCATATGACGATCGCTATCTGCGCAACGAGTATAAACGGCAATCCATACCTAAACTTCTTGTGTTGTGTCTTGTGGCGCCAGGCTTTCATTCCAAGCCATGCACCAACACTTCCGCCGAGAACCGCCATCAAGATAAGCACAGCTTCAGACACTCGCCATTTCGAGCGCTTTGCTTTCCACTTATCCACACCGTACATAAAGAACGTCACCACATTCATAACAGCAAGGTAGATCAGGATAATATGAATCCAATTCATATTAATTCTATTATTCGTTTAGCGACCTCTTCGGGATGGTCAACGAGAAGTTGGCCATGGTTCATGCCATCAAACACTTCGACGTGTGCGGACGGGCAGAGTTGGAGCAAATGCTTCACTTGCGGCTTAGCAACAAAAGCTTCTTTCGTGCCATACCAGAAATGAATATCTGCGCCTTGAATGGCGTTCAGGCGGTTCGTATAAACCGATTTATAACCATCCAGTACCGCTTGTTTACCGCCAAATGGATAGACTTTCTTGCATTCGTCCAACAGCACATCAAAATAGTGTGAACGGAACACCCATTTCCAGAAATCCGTCCAACGATAGCACGTCCATACGTTGAATGCCTGGTAGTACCGTAGCGGGTCGACCAACCAGTTCGGCAGAGGCAACAAAGGCGCTGCGTCCATGATTGCATGATCAATCAAGACTTCGTTGCGCTCTAGCATGCGCGAAAGGATCTTGCCTCCCAACGACAAACCATAAGCGACATCCAGATGCCCGCCTAACACGCTTTGCACATAGTGGATAGTTTGCGCAGCTTGGTCATCCACGGACGTAAAACGCGTCTGTTTGCCCAACGTAAAACCATCCACACTAGCCGCGATAATATAGAACCTATCCTGCAGCCGTTCTATGAGCGGCAGGAAGATCTCGTACGATACACCCAACCCTGGTAGTAGCAGCAACGATGGTTTACCTTGTGTTCCGTATACGTGAAAGTCCATAACTATATCTCTATCGCTTAATCAGGTCTTTGAGTTTGATGTCGGGATGGCGATATTGGCGTTCCTTGCGTGCCTCTTGGCCGTTCGTGCTGATGGATTGTTGTGGGCATACATGCACGCAAGCGAGGCACACGGTGCAGTTGTCGCCGATGAGGGCTTTCTCGTCTGATAAACTTATATTGTTCATCGGGCAAACGCGTACGCATGTGTTGCAACCGGTGCACTTATCGGCATTCACTTTGGGGCCCAAGCAATGAATCATACCATTTTCGATAGCCGGGCGACCAAGGAGCCATGATAGGAGGCTGAACCAACTATAGTGCAAGGTATGGCTTTCGGCTTGTAGCTCGCGGATGATTTGTTCCATGCGAGCCGGCACACGCTCGAACTTCTTCAACTGTTTGTTGGGATTACGTCCGAAGGCAAGCGCGCTATTATCAGGAACACTCACCTTATGGCTGTATGCCAATTCAATGCCTTTCTTGCGTAATATGCGACGCATCTCCCAGATGCAGTTACCCGCCATGCTTCCGCAGGTGACAACCGTAAAAACGTAAGACTTTGGGCTGATAATCAAACGCGACACCATTTCAGGCAAAGCGGGCGGAAGATTGAAATCATAAGTCGGAAAGACCAGACCGATACGCTTTTCGTTTGTCATATCCACGCCTGCAGCATCTACGAGCGGCGTCAGTCGTTCGTTGAGTTGTTCAGCCAGTTGCCTTGCGATGGCGAGGCTGTTTCCTGTTCCTGAGAAATACAATATCATATTAATTCGGTTCCAATCGTGTAATAAAATCCGGTGTTACCATATTTCCTCCTACTTGCGCAAATTTGCGCAAAGGTACAAAAAAAATCCCACATATACAAATATATGCAGGATTTTGTGCGTTTTTTTACTCTTTATTCACTTTCGCGGAGAGGCCGTCGATGAGCGTGTCCAGTTCTGGAATCATGGCGATGAGGGCTTGCACATCAGGCACTTTATCTGCCAGTTGTGCCACCAAGCAATCAGGGATATTCTTGGCTTGCTCCTCCAGCGCTTTGCCTTGCTCGGTGAGCGAGACGATACGCTGCCGCGTGTCCTCTTTGCCGCGAGTGCGAGTGAGCAGACCCTGTTTCTCCATCCGTTGCAAGAGCGGCGTGACGGTGTTCGTCTCCAGATGCAGGCGACGCGCAATGTCGTTCACCGGTTGCTTGTCTTGCTCCCATAGCACGAGCATCACAAGGTACTGCGGATACGTGATACCCAGCGGTTCGAAATACGGGAAATAAGCCTGCATAGTCAACCGTGCCGCCGTATAGAGACGGAAGCACAGTTGATTATCCAGTTTCAGTTGTTCGTACATGAATTACATCATAGCGATTAAGAAATTCTCGTAGCCGAGTTTGTTGATGAAGTTGAGGTACTGTGCTTCCCAAGCCATGTGAGCCTCCTCGCCGTCAATCCATTTCTGGATGAGTTTCTGCGTGGTGTAGTCGCCGTCGAATGCTTTCAAGAGTTGGTTCATCTCCTCAATTGCATTGGGTTGGAAGTCTGCCTCGATCTGCTGTTTCGGATCGTCATAGAACGGGAACTCGATGGTCTTCAATGCCTCTTGGAGGTCTGCGGGTTTGCAGCCGAGTTCAACGAGGCGGTTGAGTACTTCTTCTGCCTCATCCCACTCTTCTTCTGCTTCCTCTTTCCATTTGTCAGCCAGTTTGTTCCAGCCGTTCAGACGGTCGTACGCCGAGAATGCGAAATGTTGCTTACTGTTTCCAAACCATGTTGCGCCTGCGAAAGCCAACGCTTTCAATGCTTCTTCACGTGTCATAATTGAATAAATTTATAAGGTTATTATAATAAATTAACTATTTCTTTCTCAAAATCTTTAGGTTCGGCAGTCGGAGCAAAGCGACCAACTACGTTACCTTCTTTATTGACGAGGAACTTAGTGAAGTTCCACTGGATGTCGCTTTCCGACTTAGCGGTATCGCTAATCTTCTTGAATAGCGCTTTCGCCGCCTTCGCCTTCAGACCTTTGTACTCCTCCGCAGGTGCCTGTTCCTTAAGATAAACGAATATCGGGTCGGCATTCTCGCCGTTCACGTCGATTTTCTTCATGATTTGGAACGTCACGCCGTAGTTCAGTTGGCAGAACTCCTCTATCTGACCGTCACTACCCGGGTCTTGCTCTTTGAACTGATTGCAAGGGAAACCGATAATCACCAGACCTTGGTCTTTGTATTTCTGGTTCAGTTCTTCCAAACCTTTGAACTGCGGCGTAAAACCGCACTTACTTGCTGTGTTCACAATAAGCAGCACTTTGCCTTCAAACTGTGCAAAATCAAGTTCTTTGCCACGACTCGTCTGAGCCTTAAAATCATAGATTTTCATATCGTTTATATATTTATTATTATCTACCTTTAGCCAAGCTGTGCTTGTGCTCGTGTATCGAGGATAGAACGCGCGATATGTCGTTCACGATGCAAAATTACAACAAATATTTTATATCGCAAACGATTTATCGAAAAAAGTGCACAAATTCTTTATTTTGCAAAGTAGAGTTTACAAAATAGCCCACATTAGTTAATCTCCTCTAATGCGCCTGTCTCGGAGTCGATGATGAAACCGCGGACGGTGATTTTTCGATGTTTATTATTTATCTTTGCTGAATAAATAGCCTTCATAGCCGGAGACTTCAATCGTTTTATCGCTGTATCCCTTTATTTGAATGACATCCAAGACATAAGCTGCTTGTCCATCTACAGAATAGACGCAATACGGCTGGTCTGAAGGTGTGCCATTAATAGCAGCTGTGTCCAGCGGAAAGACTGCAAAATTCTCATTGACACGCACAGCGAAGTGCACAGCGCCATCATACAAACTATCTTCCGGTAGGATAATATCTCTATACTCATATTTATGTTGAAATGAAGCAAATCCTTGCGGACACGGATAAAAACTTTTTGCATCATACCGTCTCGCCACTCGGCATGTCCATATTTCGGTTCGTGTAGAATCAATCGGAGCGACGTCTGTCCCTACCCATTGTTCAACGGCCGGACTGCCGTAATTATCCCGCACATAGGAGATATTTGTGTACAATTCATTGGCTTCCTCTACGGTCAACAAGGGGTTGTTCTCCAGTGAATACAAATTAAAAGGCACCGCGAGTTGCTTGTCTGCAATAGTCTTCTCTATCTTGGCGACGAGAACCGGTTTGCAAAGGCGGTAATAGTTCATCGGTTGACCGGACGACAGCAGGAAGAGAGCCGCGAGCGAAAGAAAGATCCAATGGAACCGTTTGCGCTTTGCGACCAGCATGATAATACATACCGCGTAGAACCATAACAGCAGTGTGAGCAGGTAGAGTCGTGGCGCCGTGATTCCGTAATCCATGAAACGACGGACAACACCGACTGTCATTAGAATCAGTAGTGGAAGAATGGCTATCGGCAACCAGAAAGTAAGCAGTTTGCTCTGCCATGATTGACGATTAGTTACCTGCGGATAAAGCAAAAGGTAGCACATCAGATAGCCGGCCATCACGGCTGACACCAACCATGAGATCATGCCTTTGGGCAGTTCCCAATGCACAAGAATAGTGATACCATAGATGTACAGCACTAAGATGTAACATCCAAGCAGGGGAATCAGTAACCACGAAACACTCTTCATCAAGAAAGAAGGCATCTCGGCTGCATTATTATGTTTGCGTTCGGCATATGGAACTAAAGCAAGGAATAGCAGACCGAACAATAAGACAGCACACACAACCATGATGACAAACGGCACTTTTTCGCTGACGTTCCAGTCGAAGAGAGCCGCAGTACCATATACTAATCCTTCCAATCCACCGGTCATTACCCAGGTAATCATCCCGCTAATGAGAAGCGCAAGGCATAGAGAAAGGATGAAATGCCAAGATTTCAAATCGTCTTTTTCACGCCAAAACGAACAAAAAGGAATCAGTACGACCAAAGCCGCCAGCCATGCCATGTTGCCAAGATAGAAAGCGGGCAGGCCGCGATTCGGAATGAGGTCCGTAAAAAACAGCAGCGCGTAATAGGTTCCGAACAGGACAAGCAATATGCTTTCTGCCATCCATCTATATTTCCGATTGGTATGTTCTTCGCCCCATAAAGACATTACAAAATCGATAAGGATTCCGACTGACAGGAGCGTGAATACATAGAGAGATCCTTCTTCCGGTTCCGTACCGGTGATAATCATGTATGATAACATGCCGGTTAAAGCAACCAGAAAAGAGACGGCGAGCGGAAAACGCAGTAGTATCCGTTGGATGGACTGACCGATATTCTTTGGCGACAGCCGTTGTTTAAGGGATTGGATGTTCATATCGCAATTTTTATTTATTTTCGTTTTGCCGGTAATAGTTCTATCACTGTCTTTACAAGCAACGACACATAATCTCTATCATCGACATCCGTAATGACATAGTGCGGTTTAGCACCTTCGTACGGGGGCTGCATTTGCCGGTCGCAATCGTGCAAAAGCGGTTCTAACTGTATGAGCGGTTTGAGATACAGATAGTTATCACAAATGAGTCCGACAGGCTTGCCGTCGCAATAGAGACAGTAGTCGCCGAACATCTTCTTGGCGCTTACCTCACCGGCCTTAGATGCCTGTTCTACGATATATTGTACTAAATCAGGGTTGCTCATATCCCGTTTTATCGTTTATTGAGCAACAGTCCTTTCTGCCAGTTGAGCGAAGGGTAGGTTTTACGAAGGTACGCCTCTGCTTCTTCGATGCCGCTACTGCCACTGGTTGCAAACGGAATCAGAATCTTGCCTTGCAGTTGCGGTTCATTGTTATCCAGCCATGAGTTGATGATACGCGGACAGATTCCCCACCATATCGGGAAACCGACATATACCGTGTCGTACGGCGTCACATCGGTGCATTGTTTGATCATCGGACGCTCTTCGGGATCGTTCATCTCGATAGACGAACGAGACTGCGGATTGCGCCAGTCTAAATCGGCCGCTGTGTATTTCTCCGCCGGTTCGATCTCCCATAAACGTGCATTATGTTGCGCAGCCAGTTTCTCGGCTGCGACTTTGGTGGTACCGGTGGCGGAGAAATACGCCACTAATGTTTTAGCATTCATAGGCATAATCATTATAGCACATACAAGTGCCAAAATACACTTTTTCATATCTTTTCAATTAGTTCGTACTTTTTCTAATTTTAGTCATCCCTACGTACGCCAGAAGAATCAGGTTCATCATCAGGGCATAAATGATAGCAGGGATGGCGATGACCTCGTTGTTGAAGATGAGCGGACTGCAAGCGATGGTGATGGCCTGTGCGGCATTCTGCATGCCTATCTCGATAACCAGCGTGCGACGCTCTTTGGTCGTCAGACGGAATATCCATGCCATCAATGCGCCGCAAAAAGTGGTAGCGAGGATAAGCACAGACATCGTGAGTCCGAGGCTACCGAACTGTTCCACGATGGTTTGTTTGTGCTGGAAGAAGAAGATAGTAACCAGCAGCACCAATGCCGGCATGGCGATACGTTTGAGCACGTTGTGTATTTTCTCAGCAGCCACGGGTTTGAATAGGTTCACAACAAAACCGATTGAGATTGGCACCACCATCAGCACGATGTTCTGCACAAGCAGTTTGCCGATCGGCAGATGAATATCTACCGCCTCGCCGACGCTCTGTGTTACCCACGCCATGATAAGCGGCAGCGTAAAGAGGGTGATGATACTGCTGCACGCCGTGAGGGTGACGGAGAGTGCTACATCGCCCTTCGCTAACATCGAGAACACATTGCTCGAACTACCACCGGGACTACAGGCGACAAGCATAATGCCGATGATGAATAACGGTGAGAGCTTAGCGGTTAGAGGTGAGAGGATGATGGCCCACGCGATGAGTGGCAGTAGGATAATCTGTCCGACCAAACCGATAATAACCGGTTTAGGACGCTCTGCTATCAGTTTGAAGTCCGCCGGCTTGAGCGCCAAGCCCAAGTCGAACATCAGTAGCGTCAGTATCGGTAGTACAATGAAGATAGTGCTCATATATTCATCTCCATCCTTTTGGGAGTGCTACGTTTGGTAGGTCATGCGCTGCTACGAAAAGCGGGGCTATCTGTTCGTCAGCAAAACCGGCTATGCCGCAGCCGATACGTGTCACGAAGAACGTCAATTCGGGGTGTTGCTCCGCATAGCGGATGAAGTCATCCACATAGGGTTTGATGGTCTCTACTCCGCCTTGCATCGTCGGGATGGCATAGCATTGTCCGGTTGGCCCAACGCCTACGCCCCATTCTGCGCCGAACTGCTCATATGCAATACGTGCGGCACCTCCGCCATGAAAGCCTGCGAGGTTACTGCCGAACACAAAGATCTGGTTCGGCTTCAGTTGTGTAATATAATCCGGTGTTGTCATAGATATTTATGGTTTTAATAATTCTTGTTTTCTAACATAATCGAGCGCAAAGGTACAAAAAAAATCTGACACACACAAGTAAACACACAAAAATCACACGTTTTCAAAAGAAAACGCAAGAAAAATTTGCGTATGTGAAAAATTTGTAGTAATTTTGCACGCTTTTTTCGCTCCAGGATGTATTGGGGCCCCCTAAAATTTTAATTTTTGGGGAGAGCGGAGCTGCTCCGAGTACTTCCTACTAAGTAATCGTTTGAGTTTTACGAAAAAAGAAAACGATATTTGGTACACGTACGAGGAGTTTGCCCGCGAGAAGAAAGGCTAACATTGTTTAACCCTTTAACGGGATTCCGGATACTAGTCGCCTAGTAGTCTAGTCGCCTAGAAATCTAGTTCCCAAAAAAATTCTACCAACATGGCAGAAAATCTTTCTCTCCAGAACTTCGACTGGGATGCCTATGAAGCACAACAGCAAGGCACAAAAAACGAAGAAGAAATCCAAAAGTATAACAACACGCTGAGCGCCATCAAGGACAATGAGGTCGTTGAGGGTACTGTCATCAGTATCAACAAGCGCGAGGTGGTTGTCAACGTAGGCTACAAGTCAGACGGTATCGTGCCGGCTGCCGAGTTCCGCTACAACCCTGAGCTCAAAGTAGGCGACAAAGTCGAGGTTTACATCAAGAGCCAGGAGGACAAAAAAGGACAGCTCGTTCTGTCGCACAATGAGGCACGCACAGCACGTGCTTGGGACCGTGTCAACGAGGCTTACAACGCAGGTGAGATCGTTACCGGTTACATCAAATGGCGTTCGAAGGGCGGCATGATCGTTGACGTACTCGGCATGGAGGCCTTCCTCCCGGGTAGCCAGATCGACGTCAAGCCGGTTCGCGATTACGACATCCTCGTCGGCAAGACGATGGAGTTCAAGATTGTCAAACTCAACCCTGAGTTCCGCAATGTCGTTGTTTCCCACAAGGCACTCATCGAGGCTGAACTCGAGGCTCAAAAGGCTGAGATCGTCGGCAAGCTCGAGAAGGGTCAGGTACTCGAAGGTACGGTTAAGAACATCACCAACTACGGCGTATTCATCGACCTCGGTGGCGTTGACGGTCTGATCCACATCACCGACCTCAGCTGGGGACGCGTTAACGACCCGCACGAGCTCCTGCAACTCGACCAGAAGATCAACGTCGTTAT
>JAFPJV010000091.1 GCA_017425065.1 Paludibacteraceae bacterium | reverse complement strand
GCCGGAGCGCTATTTGGCATCGATGCGGCGTATGCTAAAAAGTTATGGGATATTACAAACTCTACCGTTCAAAACCTGAAGGCAAAGCCGTCCACGGAAAGCTCTACCTCTCCACAGGTAACGCCCTCGTCCGGCGATGTTTGCGACCGCTGCTGCCGCTACTCGCGCACGTTTGAAGAACGACTCGACGATCCAGCAGGACAAGGCCGCCTTCCAGGCACAGCACGAGTTCAAGTCGCTGCGTCAGTTCATCTTCAACGACGAGTATGACAAATTGCGCCAGTAAAGCGCAATTTTGTACAAAAAAAATCGGCATTCTCTTGCAAGTGTCATTTTTTTTTGTGTAATTTTGCAGCCTGAAACAAAAGTACAAAGGGGAGAATAGGCAAAGGATAGTATGCTTTTGGCATAAAATTTGCAAGAAATACGACAGAAAGACAATATAAATGAGCAAGAAAGAAATTCAATTCTCGTTGGTTTACCGCGACATGTGGCAGTCGAGCGGCAAGTACGTTCCGCGTAAAGACCAGTTGGCACGTATTGCTCCGGTGATTATCGACATGGGCTGTTTTGACCGCGTGGAGACCAACGGCGGAGCGAGTGAGCAAGTGAACCTGCTATACGGCGAGAACCCGAATCAGGCCGTCCGCACGTTCTGCAAGCCGTTCAACGAAGCAGGTATCAAGACGCATATGCTGGATCGCGGACTGAATGCGCTGCGCATGAATCCCGTGCCGGCGGACGTGAGGAAACTGATGTACAAAGTGAAGCACGCGCAGGGCACGAACATTACCCGTATCTTCTGCGGTCTGAACGACCCGCGCAACATCATTCCGTCGATCAAATGGGCAAAAGAGGCCGGCATGACCGCGCAGGCGACGATGTGTATCACCTACTCGAAAGTACACACGGCGGAATACTATATCAACCTGGCGGAACAACTGATCGAAGGCGGTGCGCAGGAGATATGCCTGAAAGACATGGCCGGCATCGGTCGTCCGCATATGCTGGGCGTGATTGTCGCCGCCATAAAGACCCGGCACCCCGACATCATCATCCAGTATCACGGACACACGGGTCCGGGCTTCTCGGTAGCTTCGATGCTGGAGGTAGCAAAAGCCGGTGGCGACGTACTGGACGTAGCCATGGAGCCGCTCAGCTGGGGCAAAGTGCATCCGGACGTGATTACCATACAAGCCATGCTGCGCGACGCAGGATTCCTGGTGAAGGACATCAACATGAAAGCCTATATGGAGGCACGCAGCCTGACTCAGGAGTTCATTGACGATTTCCTGGGCTACTGGATTGATCCGAAGAACGCGCTGATGACTTCGTTGCTAGTCGGTTGCGGACTGCCGGGCGGCATGATGGGAAGCCTCATGGCCGACCTGAAAGGTATGCACGCCGCCATCAATGCCAACCTCAAGAAGAAAGGCGAGAAAGAGCTGTCGGAAGACGAACTGCTCGTGCAACTGTTCGACGAGGTGCAACGCATATGGCCGATGCTGGGTACGCCGTGTCTGGTGACGCCGTTCTCGCAGTACGTGAAGAACGCCGCGCTGATGAACCTGTTCAGCCGCTCGATGGGGGAGAAAGACTTCACGCGCATGGATCCCGCCATGTGGGGCATGATACTCGGCAAGAGCGGCAAACTGCCGGGCAAACTGGCGCCGGAGATCGTCGAACTCGCCAAAGAGAAAGGCTATGAGTTCTACACCGACGACCCGCAGAAACTCTATCCGGACGTGCTGCCGCAGTACATCCAGGAGATGAAAGAACTGGGTTGGGACCGCGGACAGGACGACGAAGAACTGTTTGAGTTTGCGATGCACGACAAGCAATACCGCGAATACAAATCGGGCCTGGCAAAAGAACAGTTCAATCAAGACCTTGCGAAGAGAAGGGGAGTTCAGAGTATTCCGAGTATTCCGAATAATCAGAAGACTCAGAATGGCGACGACATGGCGGCCGTAGCGATGGCGCTGCATCTGGCAGGCAAACGACAAAACCTGCCCGCAGCTACGCTGCCGGTAGTACGGCCGACGGTATGGAATCATAAGCACTTTATGTTGAAGTGAGTTGAGAGTTGAGAATTTAATTTTTATACCATATGAAAAAATATAACTTTAACGCGGGACCGAGTATTCTCCCGCAAGAGGTGATCAAACAAACGGCAGAAGCCGTATTGGATTTTGAGGGTGAGGGACTGTCGATATTGGAGATCTCCCACCGCGCCAAATACTTCCAGCCCGTAGTGGATGAAGCCGAGGCGCTGATGAAAGAGTTGCTTGGCGTGCCGGAAGGCTATCGCGTGCTGTTCCTCGGCGGCGGTGCCAGCCTGCAGTTCTGCATGGTGCCGTTCAACATGCTGGAGAAGAAAGCCGCCTACCTGAACACCGGCGTATGGTCGAAGAAAGCCATCAAAGAAGCCAAAGGCTTCGGCGAAGTAGTAGAAGTGGCAGCAAGCACCAACTCCATCCCATCCGGCTACGAGATACCGCAAGATGCGGATTACTTCCACATCACAACCAACAACACCATCTTCGGCACCGAGATATCCGAGCACAAACTGCAAGAGATATACGCGAAGAAAGGCAATGTGCCTCTGGTAGCCGATATGAGTTCGGACATCCTGAGCCGCCCGATAGACATCTCGAAATTTGACATCGTATATGGCGGCGCACAGAAGAATATCGCGCCGGCAGGCGTGACCTTCGTCATCATCAAGGAGTCGTGCCTGGGCAAAGTGAGCCGCTATATCCCGACCATGCTCAACTACCAGACTCATATCGACAACGGCTCGATGTTCAACACGCCGCCCGTACTGCCGATATATACCGCGCTGCTTAACCTGCGCTGGCTGAAAGCACACGGCGGCATCGAATGGATCAACCGCAGAAACCAAGAGAAAGCCGACCTGCTCTACAAATGCCTCGATCAATCGAAACTGTTCATGCCGACCATCGCCGACCGCGAAGACCGTTCGCGCATGAATATATGCTTTGTGTTCAAGCCTGGCTATGAGGAACTGCAAGACGAGTTCTTCAAGTTCGCCACCCAACGCGGCATGGTAGGCATCAAAGGACACCGTCTGGTAGGCGGCTTCCGCGCAAGCTGCTACAACGCCATGGACGTGGAAGGCGTACAGGCACTGGTGGAATGCATAAAAGAATTTGAAAATTCGAAGATTTGACCGGAGTAGGCTCCGGAGCCGAATATCATTGAATATTGAAAATTATGGGCTTCTCTTATCTCATACCTGTCGGACACCCCGAGAACCACACCAAGGGTAAGAGTATCCATTTCACAACACTCAGAAAACCGATGAAAGTACTTGTTGCAACAGAAAAACCGTTTGCGAAAGTGGCCGTTGACGGCATTCGCGAAGTGGTAAAGGGCGCAGGATATGACTTGGCGCTCCTGGAGAAATATACCGACAAACAGCAACTGCTGGAAGCAGTCGCCGATGCCGACGCCCTGATTATCCGTTCGGACAAAGTGGACGGAGAAGTGCTGGACGCCGCCAAACAACTGAAGATCGTGGTTCGTGCCGGTGCCGGCTACGACAACATCGACCTGGAGGCTGCCACGGCACACAACGTCGTGGCGATGAACACCCCCGGACAGAACAGCAATGCCGTGGCGGAACTGGCACTCGGACTGATGGTCTATGCCGTACGTAACTTCTACAACGGCACGAGCGGCACGGAACTGCTGGGTAAGAAACTGGGTATCCATGCCTTCGGCAACGTCGGACGCAACGTAGCCCGTATCGCCAAGGGATTCGGCATGGAGGTCTTTGCCTACGATGCCTATTGCCCGGACGAGGCCATGACAGCCGCAGGGGTGACTCCACTCCACTCCGCCGAAGAACTGTACGGCACCTGCGACATCGTCAGCCTGCATATCCCCGCTACCGCCGAGACGAAAGAGAGTATCAACCGTGCGCTCGTGGGACGTATGCCGAAAGGCGGCATCCTGGTGAACACCGCCCGCAAAGAGGTGATTCACGAGGACGAACTGATCGCCCTGATGCAAGAGCGCACCGACCTGAAATATATCACGGATATCATGCCGGCAGCCGATGCCAAGTTCCGCACGCTGTTCGAGAACCGCTACTTTGCTACACCCAAGAAAATGGGAGCACAGACAGCCGAAGCCAACATCAATGCCGGCATAGCCGCTGCAAAGCAGATCGTGGATTTCCTGGAGAACGGCAATGAACGGTTCCGAGTGAATTGATAGTTTAGCGTTTAGAGTTTAGAGTTTAGAGAAGCCGTATAGTGGTAAGTAGAAAGTTCATATTGGTCCTTGTTCTTTGCTCCTTATTCCTGATTCCAGGTAGGGCACAGACGAATATCGAGTGTGTGGGTGTCGCTACGCAGGAAGTGCAGAAAGGCGATACACTCTTCTTCTTTGCCGAAGAAGTGCACCTGCGTTCGAAGATAGGCGCTGCCGACTGGTACTCGACGGAGACAGGGGCATTAGTGCAGTCCAACGCAGAGGAGATATACCCCGACGATGGCGGTTACTACCTGCGCAAGAACGGCGTGAACTACACGCCCGTCTATGCCTTCACATATCTGAACTATGCGCCGGGTACGCTGGAAGCAACGGTGACACCGTATTGCCGGAAGACCGAACTGAAACTGACGGGCGACATACCGCAGATTACGTACGTGAACGAGTACGGGCAGACGCGCACCTACGCACGCGCATGTACCATATCCTATACCACCCTGGCGTGGAACACCGAGCAATGGGCTGATTCGGCGGCACAGGCGAAAGAGACATTCCGCACCGGCACCTATCAGTTGCCGCCTATCTACAGGGCAACGGATATAGTCGTACGCTGGGACGACAAGATAACGGAAGACTTGGGACTGACGCAGGACTCCGTCGTGACACAACTGACAGAGCCACACGCCATCACCTGTATGCCGACAACGATCACGACGACGCGCGGCAACGGCGAACGCAGCAACGAGCTGGAACGACCGACAGAAGCCAGCGTGCTGAAAGGCTCGGCACCGCTGGAGATAGCGTTCTACAGCAACCCGACACCTGCCGTGGAATACTTCTCGTGGCGGATATACCACGGTTCGAACCTGGTCGTAGAACGTCAGGACGCCGACTTGCGCTACACGTTTGCCGATCCGGGAGCCTATCGCGTCGTACACGAAGTGAGCAACCGCTGGTGTCCGTGCAACGACCCGAACGACCCGGACTGCCAGAACGACTCCGTGGAGATACTGGTCAATATATCCGAGTCGCAACTGCTGGTGCCCAATGTGTTCACGCCGAACGGAGACGGACAGAACGACGAGTTCCGCGTAGTATATCGCTCGCTCCGCGAGTTCCACTGCTGGGTCTATAACCGCTGGGGCAAACTGGTATATGACTGGACGGATCCCGCCAAAGGATGGGACGGCACCATCAACGGCCGACCTGCCGCAGAAGGTGCGTATTTCTACGTGATCCGTGCCTTAGGAACCGATGCCGCCAAAGATGCGGAATATGTCGGACTGAAAGCCAGCTACAAGAAGCGCAAGCTGAATGCCGACGACGCGCTGATAGGCGTCTATCAACTGAGCGGCGACATCAACCTGATTAGAGGAAGCAAAAAATAGATTATATGAAAAAAACAGTTTTAACTATGGCATTAGCCACTACCGTACTGGCAGCAACGGCTGCTACTAATCCGTTCCTGGACTACAAGAACTGGAAGACTCCGCATGGCGCATATCCGTTCGGCGAGATACATGCCGAGCACTATATGCCCGCTTTTGAAGAAGCGATGAAACAAGGACTCGCGGACATAGACGCCATCGTCAACAACCCTGCACCCGCCACCTTTGAGAACACCATCGAGGCTTACGAGCGTTCGGGCGAACTGCTCAGCATCGTGGCAGGCTGCTTCTACAACCTGACGAACGCCGAGACCAACGACACACTCCAGCAGATAGAGATGGAACTGAGTCCGAAGATGTCGGAGTACTCATCGAATATCCGTCTGAACGAGAAACTGTTCAAGCGTATCAAAGCGGTCTATGACCGTCGCGCTCACTTGAATCTGCGTCCCGACCAGCGCAAACTGCTGGAAGACATCTACGAGAGTTTTGCCAACAACGGCGCCAACCTCTCGGACAAAGACAAACAGACCTATCGCGAACTGACTGCCAAACTAAGCAAACTGACACTTCAATACGGACAGAACGTGCTGAAAGCTACCAACGCATGGTCGATGCTGCTCACCGACGAGTCGCTGTTGGCCGGTCTGAACGACGACACCAAGGAGATCCTGCGCACCAATGCCGAGCAGAAAGGCGAGAAAGGCTGGCTGCTCAACCTCAAACCGACGACCTATATCCCCGTCATGCAGGATCTGGACAACCGCGATATACGCCGCGAACTGTATATGGCATACAACACCCGTTGCGTCGGCGGCGAATTTGACAACACGGGTATCATCGTCGAGATCGTCAATACACGTCTGGCACTGGCCAAACTGTTCGGCAAGAAGACCTACGCCGAGAAGTCGCTCCATAAGACGATGGCCGAGAAGCCGGATAACGTCTATCAACTGCTTGACCAGTTGCGTGACGCCTATATGCCCGCTGCACAGGAAGAGGTCAAAGAACTGCAGGAATATGCTGCCAAGATGGGCTTCTATACCGACTTGCAGCCCTGGGATTTCAGCTACTACTCCAAGAAACTCAAACAGGAGAAATATGCTATCTCGGACGACGACCTGCGTCCCTACTTCGAGAAAGAGAATGTGATTCAGGGTGTGTTCGGGCTGGCAAAACGTCTGTATGGCATTGAGTTCCGCGAGAACAAGAATATCCCTGTCTATCACCCCGAAGTGAAAGCCTATGAGGTGTTCGACGAGAAGGGCAAGTTCCTCGCCATCTACTATGCCGATTTCCATCCGCGTGACGGCAAACGAGGCGGCGCATGGATGAACGACTACCAGCCGCAGTACATACTGAACGGCGTGGATCACCGTCCGCACATCGTCAACGTGATGAACTTCACGCGCCCGACAGCCGACAAACCGGCCTTGTTCACATACAGCGAAGTGGAGACCTTCCTGCACGAGTTCGGACACGGCTTGCACGGCATGCTGACCCGTTGCAACTATGGTTCGCAGAGTGGTACCAACGTACCGCGTGACTTCGTGGAGCTGCCTTCGCAGTTCAACGAGAACTTCCTGGGCGAGAAAGAGTTCCTCGACACGTTTGCCAAGCACTACAAGACCGGCGAGAAAATGCCGCAAGAGCTGATTGACAAGATCAAGGCTTCGAACAACTACCACGCTGCATATGCCTGCGTGCGCCAGTTGAGTTTCGGCTATCTGGACATGGCATGGCACTCGCTGGAGAAACCCTACGAACCGAATGAGTTGCTCGGCACTCAGGAGTCAGTCATCCGTTTCTGCAACGAAGCGATGGAGCAGGTGCGCGTCATGCCTAACGTGCCCGGTACGCAGATGGCTACGGCTTTCACCCATATCTTCTCCGGAGGCTATGCTGCAGGCTACTACAGCTACAAGTGGTCGGAGGTGCTGGACGCCGATGCCTTCTCGGTATTCAAGGCTGCACAGAAACGCGGCGGCTCGATATTCGACAAACGTGCGGCACAACGTTTCCGCGAGAACATCCTGGAGCGTGGCGGCACGGAAGAGGCAGCCTCGTTGTATCGCAAGTTCCGCGGACAGGAACCGACAGTTGACGCCCTGATGGAACGCGACGGAATCCGCAAAGCGGATACAAAACACAAGAAATAAATGAAACGCATCGTCTGGTTCATATTGCCTGTTGTTCTGCTCCTGGCAGCAATGCCTTCACGTGCCGCTGAGCACGTGCGCGGCAGGATTCCGCAGAGTTATCTCGACTTCTCGGGCAACTCCTCGCTGACCATTGTTAACCTGGGATATACCTATTCCTTCCCCTCCAACATGCATATCCTCGAGGCTGGCATCCTGGCTTTCCGCTACACGTGGTTCGGCATGTCGCCCCTGAACTTTGAGATGGGATTAGTCAAAAACGACGAAGGCAAAACAGGCACATCGGGCTGGGTGGGATACAAACCCTTGTTCCATCTCTATGCACCTATTTACCGCTCCATCTCGCTCTCGCCTTATTTTGGAGCGTCTATCGACTGCAGCGGCATGGGCAAGTATCTGGTAAAAGGCTATGAGTACAACAAAGACAATAATTTCTTTGTGGACGTGATAGGCGGCTTGTCGGTGTATATGACGTTTATTCCGGAGGTGCCGTTCGAGGTGCGCGCGGAATACCGCTATCCGGCTATCCAGAATCAGAAGGATCCGATGTTGCAAGGATTCTACCTCTCTGCACGAGTCCATTTTGCCAAACCTTTCGGACAAAGACTATAAGCCTGATATTCACGAAAAAAGCCGTCCTCGCGACGGCTTTTTTTCCATAGGTATTAGTCTGTTATATTTAAGGTACAAAAAAGATTGTGTTGTGTTCTTTTCTTTTGACGGTGCAAAATTACTACATTTTTTTGGTCTGAGCAAATATTTTTGTATGTTATACAACATGTTTTCGCGAAAAACAGCACTTTTTGCTTACAAAATGCTATTTTTGCTCCGTTTTGAGCTTCGAAAAACGCTTATCTGCTTAGTTCAATCACCTCCAAATCGCGAATTTCGCTTCCGTCGATAGAAAACCGTAACAAGGTTTGTACCGTCTGCCATCCTTGCTTTCCGGCTGCACCCGGGTTCATCGTCAGGAACCCCCACTGCTTGTCGTACATAACTTTCAGGATATGGCTGTGTCCGCATACAAATAGGCCGATACGTTTGTCCGGCTCGGCGGATTTGTTGCGTTGGAACATCGGAATGAGCCACGGGTTGTACCGCCCGGGATAGCCTCCAATATGCGTCATGAGAACGTTCACGCCTTCGACACGAAAGCGGTAGAACTCGCTCAACGAGTAGCGCACATCGCCGGAATCCATATTGCCATAGACGGCACGCGTGGGTTTGAATTCCCGCAACGCTTGCAGCACTTCCGCACTACCTATATCACCGGCATGCCATATCTCGTCCACATCGCGGAAATGCTCCAAAACACGTGCGTCCAACAAGCCGTGCGTGTCGCTCAACAAGCCGATACGAGTCATACTATTTTCTTGTTAAGCGGTCGATGGTAACGGTGGCGGCAATTAGTGCCAGCACGATAATCAGCAGAAAGAACACCACGTCGCGCAAGTCGAGTACGCCGCGCGAGAGGCTGGAATAATGATCCTGCAGCAATGTCCAGTATAGCACAAAGCAACAGAGTGCACCTATAATGAAGCACACGATCTGGCTCTTGCTAAACGTGGCGCATAGCAGTCCTATCGCCATAAACGTACCGCTCAGCAGTATCAGACCGATGAACGATCCGAGGAAAGCACCGCTGTCCAGGTTTCCTATCGGCTCTGCCATATAAGCCACAACGAAATAGTGGACAATACACGGCAGCAGTCCGATGAGCACAAGCGTCCATGCGGCAAAGTACTTGCTGAGCATGATTCGCGTCAGCGAGACAGGCTTCGTGCGGATCAAGTCCCAGATACCAGACTGCCGTTCTTCGGCAAACAGACGCATGGTCAGCGCCGGACAAAGCAACATAAAGAGCCACGGACTCAATTGAAACAGTCCGTCCACCTGGGCATATCCCGAGTCAATGATATTCCACTGACCCGGGATAACCCACAGGAAAAGACTGATCGCCAACAGATACAATCCGATGACGATATATGCTATCGGCGTTGAGAAATAATATGTTAACTCTTTTCTGTACACCTTACACCAATTAGTGCTTTACTTCGATGTCTTTGTTTACCGGCGTCTTCGGGAAGAAGATCCAGAAGAGGATGGCAACTACAAGTGCATATGCAGCAAACGAATACCAACTCATCTTCCAGCCCTCCCAAATAGCCATAAACCCGGCATCAGTGGGCAGATTGTAAACGAATTTGTTTACTACGGCTTGTGCCGCAAGCGTTCCTACAGTAGCTCCAACACCATTGGTCATTACCATGAACAGTCCTTGCGCACTCGAACGCATGGATGGATCTGTCTCCTGATCCACATACAATGCGCCGGAGATATTGAAGAAGTCAAACGCAAAGCCATAAACGATACAACTCAGCACGAACAGCAGCACGCCCGGCATGGCAGGATTACCCATTCCGAAGAATGCGAAGCGGAACACCCATGCAAACATAGCAAGTAGCATGACGTTCTTGATACCGAACTTCTTCAGGAAGAACGGAATCAGAAGAATACACAACGCTTCGCATATCTGACTGATGGAGATAAGTATTCCAGAATGCTCTACAGCGAAGGTGCCGGCGAAGTCGGGATTTGCTCCAAAGCTGGCAAGGAAAGGATTCGCAAAACCATTTGTGATTTGCAGACTGACGCCAAGGAACATACAGAAGATGAAGAACAAAGCCATTTTCTTCTGTTTGAAGAGCTTGAATGCATTGAGCCCCAGAGCTTCAGCAAGATCCACCTTACCTTCTGCTTTCTTAATCTCGCACTTGGGTAAGGTTAATGAGTATGCGGCTAAGACAACACTCAAACCACCGCTGATGACAAATTGAGCAGGAGTATCCATTGCGCCAACAAGATCAACAATCCACATGGTAACAATAAAGCCAACGGTGCCGAATACACGGATCGGCGGGAAGTCTTTGACGGTGTCCATACCGGCTTTTACCAGCGCATTGAAAGCCACGGAGTTGGTCAACGCAATAGTCGGCATAAAGAAGGCAACAGAAATCGTGTAGAGCGTAAAGAACGGAGCAAATGCCACGTTATCACCTGCCGAGAAAGCATACAAGCCTGCACCGGCCATAAAAATTCCGGCTAATGCGTGGCAGAGACTTAGTGCTTTTTGGGCTTGCACCCAACGGTCAGCAACAATACCCATCAAGGCGGGCATAAAGAGACTGACAATACCCTGAATGGAATAGAACCAGCCTATCTGGCTTCCCATTCCGTGAGAGCCCAAATAGCGACCCATCGAGGTTAAGTACGCACCCCATACGGCGAACTCCAAGAAGTTCATGATGATGAGGCGAACTTGAAGAGATCTGTTTTTCATAAGATTTTAATTTTTAATTATATAATTAATTTATTAGAACTCACTGGTAAAGTGGAATTTAATATGCTTGTAGTCCTGCTGTGCCATGTTGAGTACGTAGGCGCTGTCTGCCATGAAGACGTCACGTCCTTCCTTGTCGAACGCCATGTACTGCGCTTTGCGTTTCTTGAACGTATCCAGTTCGGCTTCGCCTTCTTTGTCCGTCACCTCTATCCAACAGGCCTTGTACATCTGCAACGGCTCCCAGCGGCACTTGGCTTGGTATTCATGCTCAAGCCGGTACTGGATGACTTCAAACTGCAACTGGCCTACAGTGCCGATGATTTTGCGCCCGTTGAGTTGGCTGACAAACAGCTGTGCCACACCTTCGTCCATCAATTGGCTGACACCTTTCTCCAGCTGCTTCTGCTTCATCGGGTCGGCATTCTCGATATACTTGAACATCTCCGGCGAGAAGGACGGCAAGCCGCGGAAATGGAGATCTTCGCCCGAAGTGAGCGTGTCGCCTATCTTGAAGTTGCCGGTATCAGGCAGACCGACGATGTCACCCGCATAGGCTTCATCCACCGTCTCTTTGCGCTGCGCCATAAAGCAGGTCGGAGCCGAGAAACGCATCTGTTGCGCCTTGCGTACATGTTTGTAATAAGTGTTGCGCACAAACTTCCCGCTGCAAATCTTGAAGAATGCGATACAGCTGCGATGATTCGGATCCATGTTGGCGTGAATCTTGAAGCAGAACGCCGTAAACTTGTCTTCCATGGCATCCACTTCGCGTTCTTCTGCCATGACGGGGCGCGGAGAAGGCGCATTGGCGACAAAGAAGTCGAGCAACTCTTGTACGCCTATCGTCTTGTAGGCCGAGCCGTAGAAGACCGGGGCTAATTCGCCGCGAAGATAGGCCTCTTGGTCAAAAGCCGGATAGACGCCGTCAATCATCTCCATGTCTTCCAGCAATTTCTCACTGAGGTCGGCCGGTCTGTTGCTGAGCGGGAAGACGGATTCGAATTTCAGTCCCTGTCCGTTAGCCCATGTGACGGGCGTGACGTGTATCTGCAGTTCGCGTTCCACTTCGTCCATCAGGTCAAACGGGTCTTTGCCCTCGCGGTCCATCTTGTTCATAAAGACCATCACCGGCGTCTTGCGCATTCGGCACACCTCCATCAGTCGGCGTGTCTGCGTCTCCACACCCTTGGCGGAGTCAATCACTACGATGGCACTGTCCACGGCAGTCAACGTGCGGAACGTGTCTTCCGCAAAGTCCTGGTGACCCGGGGTGTCGAGGATATTGATATGAAAAGTGGTGTTCGATATGGGGTTTTCGGGTCCCGAGACACTCGGGCGGTAGTCAAAGCCCATGACGGACGTCGCAACGGAAATACCACGCTGTTTCTCTATCTCCATCCAGTCGCTGGTAGCCGTGCGGCGTATCTTGTTCGATTTGACGGCACCCGCCACGTGAATAGCACCACCATACAGCAGCAGTTTCTCCGTGAGCGTTGTCTTTCCCGCATCGGGGTGCGAGATGATGGCAAACGTGCGGCGGCGCAGTATTTCCTGTTGTTCTTGATTCGACAGCATCAGCGTAGCGTGGCATTGAATTTATCTTCGAATGTCTTTTTGAGACGTTCCATAGTGGCCTCTATCTGCTTGTCTTTTAGCGTGTTGTCTGCGTCTTGCAGGATAAAGGACAGCGCATATGATTTCTTGCCTTCCTCCAGGTTCTTGCCTTCATATACGTCAAACAGGAAGACGTTCTTGAGCAGTTTGCGCTCGGTCTCAAAGGCAGCACGTGCCAGGTCGGCAAACTCAATCGTCTTATCTACCAACAGAGCAAAGTCGCGCCTCACTTCCGGATATTTCGGCAGGTCTTGAATGACGGCTTTGAACTGCTTGTTCTGTTTGAGCAGTTGCTTCCAGTCGAGGTCGGCATAGAAAACAGGCTGGTCGATGTCAAACGGCTTGAGCACCTTGCGGTCCACGATGCCGATAAGACCTAACGCCTTGCCGTTCTGGGCGATAAGCGTCAGCCCGTCTTGGAACAACTCGTTCTCCAGACGCTCGATTTTCAGTTTGGCGATATCCACGCCGAGACGCGTCAGGATATTGTTGACGTATGCATGCAGTTGATAGAAACTGGTCTTCTCTTCTTTGCGCACCCAGCTCTGTGCGGTTTTGTTTCCCGTCAGCCAGAGTGCCAGATGCATCTCTTCGGAATAGGCACGCAGCGGATCCGCTTCTACGCCTTCTCTCGACTTTTGACTTTCTACTTTCGACTGATTGCGGTGGTAGCAGTTGCCGAACTCGTAGAACTTCAGGTCGTTGTTCTTGCGGTTGACATTGCGTTGGATAGACTCCAAGCCGCCGAAGAGCAGGGTCTGACGCATAACGCCTAAGTCCTGACTCAGCGGGTTCATGATCTTTACGCATGTGTCCAACGGCATTTCCGTAAGCGGTTCGTAGTAAGCCACTTTCGTCAGCGAGTTGTTCATGATCTCGTTGAATCCCTGTGCCGTCAGTTGCTCCGAGATGCGGGTTTGCAACTTCACGGGATTAGGCTTCAGTCCGTAACTGAGGCTGGTGTTCAGCTTCTCGGGGAACTCGATATTGTTGAATCCGTAGATACGCAGTATATCTTCTACCACGTCGCACTCGCGCTGCACATCCACGCGGTAACGCGGCACTCCCAGTTGCCAACAATCGCCATGCTTGGCGATTATCTCAATCTCTAATGCACGCAGGATGGTTTCTATCGTTTCTTCTCCTATCTCTTTGCCTATCAGCGAGTTCACGCGCTTGACATCTATCGTCACCAGCCACGGTGCAAACATTTCCTTTGTACCTTGTACCTTGTCACTTTGTACTTCATCCACGATATCCATAGCCACCTGGCCACCGGCCACTTCCTGTATCAGCAATGCGGCACGTTTCAGCACGTAGAGCGTGTTGTTCGGGTCGCAGCCTCGCTCGTAGCGGAACGAGGCATCGGTCTGCAACTGATGACGGCGGCTGGTTTTGCGAATCGTTACAGGATTGAAGTAGGCGCTCTCCAGGAAGACGTTCTTCGTGTGCTCCGTCACGCCGCTGTCCTGACCGCCGAACACACCGGCGATACACATCGGTTCTTCCGCATTGCATATCATCAGGTCGTTGTCCGACAACGTGCGCTCTACGCCGTCCAGCGTGATGAATTTCTGTCCCCGCGCGGCGAACTTGACGTTTACCTGACGCCCTTTTATCTTGTCGGCATCAAAGGCATGCAAAGCCTGTCCGCACTCATGCAGCACAAAGTTGGTCACATCCACGATGTTGTTGATCGGCCGCAGCCCGATGGTGGTCAGGGCTTTCTTGAGCCACTCCGGTGACTCTTTCACCTCTACGCCCTTGATACTCACGCCCGTATAGCGGGGACACGCGTCCTTGGCTTCCACCGTCACCTTAATCGGCAATTCGTTATTGTCAATCTTGAAAGCCTCAACCGAAGGCTTGTTCAGAGTAATCTGATTATTCTGATGACTCCGATAGTAAGCATACAAATCCCTTGCTACGCCATAGTGGCTCGCAGCATCCGAACGGTTGGGCGTGATATCTACTTCAATGAGCGTATCGTTCTCCACGTGGTAATAGTCCGCCGCTTTCATACCTACCGGCGTATCTTCCGGCAGCACGATGATGCCGTCGTGACTCGTTCCGACACCTATCTCGTCTTCCGCACAAATCATGCCGAACGAGTCTTCGCCGCGCAACTTACCCTTCTTGATGGTAAAGCTCTGGTCTCCGTCGTACAAGACGGTGCCGATAGTTGCCACGATGACTTTCTGTCCGGCGGCCACGTTGGCTGCGCCGCAGACGATAGGCAAGGGTTCGCCTTCGCCGATGTTCACTTTCGTCAGGTGCAGATGGTCGCTGTTGGGATGAGGTTCGCAGGTCAGTACTTCACCTACGACCAGTCCTTTCAGACCGCCGCGAATGCTTTCCACTTCTTCTACTCCACCCACTTCCAGTCCGATGGATGTCAGGATGTTAGCCACTGTTTGCGCATCGTCCGTCAGGTTGATGTAGCGCTTGAGCCAGTTGTATGAAATATTCATAATAGTAAGAGTACAATATGCAAAATTACGTTGTTTGCCAATTCAGGCTGCAAAGGTACAAAAAAAAATCGACACTCGCAAGGAAATGTCGATTTTTTTATTTGAAAGTCTGATTGCAGCTTCTTCTTACTCCTCATTCAGAGTAATACGACGGAAGTCTTGAATCTGAACGCCCTTGGCTTTCAGCACGTCTTTTACCAGCTCTTTCGACTCGCTCATGATATAAGCCTGCTCTACCAAAGTGTTCTCTTTCAAGAACTTACCGAGACGACCTTGAGCGATCATCTCAATCTTCTTAGCCAGTTTGTCCATGCCGGCCTCTGTCTCGGCAGCCACTTTGGCGCGGATGTCGCGAGCCAGTTGAGCCTGCTCGGCGGTAATCCAGCCCTTAGCCTGGTTCGAGTCAATATGGTCGTCGCTGTCCACGTGCGCGGGGTTGATACCGGCTTTGCGGATGGCGTTCTCTACGGCACGGTTGATCTCGTCCTGTTTGGTCTTCTCGATAGCTACGGCCAGCTCTTTCTGCTTCACCTCTTCTGCTACATGATCAGCGTCCAATGCGATAGGCGACATAGCGGCTACCTGCATCGAGATGCCGTGAACCGTCTCGTGCTCGGCACCCTCATTGGCGGCTACCAGCGACGAGAGTTTGTTGCCCAGGTGGTTGTATGCATCTACAACGGGAGCCTCCAGACATGCGAAGTCTGCCAACTCCATCTTCTCGCCCGTCACGCCCGAACGCTCGGTGATGATTTCGCTTACCGTGAAATTACCGATTTTCAGGTTTGCCAGTTCCTCTTTCGAGCGAACCTTGTTGTCCAGAGCGGCATCGAGGATGAGTTTGACCATTCCTACGAAGTCCTCGTTCTTGGCTACGAAGTCTGTCTCGCACTTCACGCCTACGATAGCGCCGAAGCCGTCTTTCGCTTTTGCAAGCACACAACCCTCGGAAGCCTCGCGATCGCTACGCTTGGCAGCAATAGCCTGACCACGCTTGCGGAGCAGGTCTTTAGCCACTTCGAAGTCGCCGTTAGCCTCTTCCAAGGCTTTCTTCACGTCCATCATACCGGCACCGGTGATGTCACGCAATTTCTTGATATCTGCTAATGTTACAGCCATATTTCATTTTTAATTTTCAATTTTCAACTTACTCTGCCTCTTCTGCTTTCTCGGCTTTCTTGGCAGCTTTCTTAGCCGGCTTTTTCTCTTCGGCGGGAGCTTCCTCTTTCTTCTCCTCTGCTGGAGCTGCTGCAGGTGCTTCCTCGGCCTTTGGCTCAGCCTTCACCTCGGCTACTTTCTCGGGCTCTGCTTTCGGAGCGGCTTTGCGGATACGCTGACGGCGCTCTTTCGGTGCGGGAGCCTCTCCCTCTGCCTGGTTTTGCTCAGCGGCTGCATTCTCGTCAGCCTTCTCTACCTTGCGCTCCTCCAGACCTTCCTTGATAGCCTCACAAACGGCACTCAGGATGATATCGATCGACTTGGTGGCATCGTCGTTAGCCGGGATGACGAAGTCGATATTGTTCGGATTCGAGTTGGTATCAACGATGGCATATACAGGAATACCCAGACGGTTAGCCTCTGCTACGGCGATGTGCTCTTTGATAACATCTACCACGAATACGGCACTCGGCAGACGGGTCAAATCAACGATAGAACCGAGGTTCTTCTCCAGTTTCTCGCGCTGACGTGCAATCTGCAGTTTCTCACGCTTCGACACGTTGTCCAGCGTTCCGTCGCTCATCATCTTGTCAATCTGGCTCATTTTCTTCACGGCCTTGCGGATGGTCGGGAAGTTGGTCAGCATACCGCCTGCCCAACGCTCGGTGATATAAGGCATACCTACCTCTTGTGCATGTTGTGCGATAGCGTCCTGAGCCTGCTTCTTCGTGCCGACGAACAGCACCTTGCGACCACTGCGTACGATACCTTTCAGCGACTCGGCAGCCTCCTCAATCTTCAGGGCTGTCTTGTTCAGGTCGATGATGTGAATGCCATTGCGCTCCATGTAGATGTACGGAGCCATAGCGGGATTCCATTTGCGTTTCAGGTGGCCGAAATGACAACCGGCCTCCAGAAGTTGATCAAAATTTGTTCTCATTTGATTTTGTAATGAATAGTGATTAATTAATTTATAGTATCCTTTTTATCTTTGTTCCAATGCGCACGCGTACACGTTCATTATTTAGTACGCGCATATCAATCTTCAAATCTTCAAATTGATATTTATCAAACAAAGACAACTGCGGAGTAATCCATCGGAGTCTCCGCAGTTTGGATTTGTTTCTCGATATTAACGCTTGCTGAACTGGAAGCGCTTGCGAGCCTTCGGACGACCCGGTTTCTTACGCTCAACCTCACGAGCGTCACGGGTCATGAAGCCCTCTGCCTTCAGAGCAGGCTTGTTCTCCGGATCAATCTTCACCAGTGCACGGGCGATAGCCAGACGCAGAGCTTCTGCCTGACCTTTGTAACCGCCACCGTCCAGATTTACCTTGATATCATATTTCTCCGTTACATCCAGCTTAGCCAGCGGCTGCTTAACGATGTATTGCAGCGCGGGAACGGGGAAATAAACGTCTAATTCGCGACCGTTAATAGTGATCTTACCAGCACCCTCACTAACGTAAACGCGTGCTACCGCAGCTTTACGACGACCTAATGCATTAATTACTTCCATTGTCTAATTCTTATTTTAAGGTGTTGATATCTATTAGTTTCGGCTGTTGTGCCTGCAGGTTGTGCTCAGCGCCACCGAACACGTGCAGGTTGTTAATAATCTTGCTGCCAAGACGGTTTTTCGGGAGCATACCCTTTACCACTTTCTTGATCAGACGGTCCACGCCTTTGGCTTTCAGCTCGGCAGGACTCATCACGCGCTGACCACCCGGGAAACCGGTGTAGCGAACATACTCGCGATCGGTCCACTTGTTACCTGTCATCTCCACCTTGTCGGCATTGATAATAATCACGTTGTCGCCGCAGTCCACATTCGGAGTGAACGACGGTTTGTACTTTCCGCGCAGCAATTTAGCTACCTTCGTACACATACGGCCCAGAATCTGGCCCTCAGCGTCCACTACAACCCATTGCTTGTCAACGGTTGCCTTGTTCAGGGACACTGTTTTGTAACTGTTAAATTCCATTAG
>JAFPJV010000090.1 GCA_017425065.1 Paludibacteraceae bacterium | reverse complement strand
ATCGCTTTTGTGGTGTGGGTAGCGTGGGGCGACTGGAAGAGCCTGGGATGGCTCGTGCTGCTGCCGCTCATCGCCGACATGTTTACCACCAAGTATATCAACTACGGCTGGTGGCGCAAGTACAAAGACACCAACAAGACGCTATATACCGTCTGCTCGTGGATAGATGCGATATTGTTTGCGCTGGTGGCGGTGTATTTCATCAACATATACATCTTCCAGAACTACCAGATTCCGTCTTCGTCGCTTGAGAAGAGTCTGCGTGTGGGCGACTTCCTGTACGTGAGCAAGATGGCGTACGGCGCACGCGTGCCCAACACGCCGCTGAGTATGCCGCTCACGCAACACACGCTGCCCGCATGGCTGGGTGGCGGCAAGAGCTATATCGAATGGCCGCAATGGGGCTACAAGCGCCTGAAAGGCTGGACGAGTCCGAAGAAAGGCGACATCGTGGTGTTCAACTTCCCCGCCGGTGACACGGTATGCCTCAGCATGCAAAACCCCGACTACTACACCCTATGCCACTACTACGGACGCGACGTCGTACGGCAACGCAAAGACCTGTTCGGCAACATCGTCTATCGACCCGTTGACCGCCGCGAGAACTACGTGAAACGCTGCGTGGGAGAGCCGGGAGACTCGTTGAAAATCGTCAATAACGTGATCTTCACCCACTCCGGAAACGAATGGCAGCAGGAGCCGGAGCGGGAGGGTGTGCAGCTGAACTATATCGTAGAGACCGACGGCACGCCACTGAGCGAGAAATACATGGACCGCATCGGCATCTCGCACGACGACCGCAAACGACTGGACATGAGCACCACCGCATATATCTTCCCGCTCACCAAAGCGATGCGCGACGAGATGAAGAAGAACGAACATATCCGCAGCATCGTCCTGCAACCCGAAGAGATGGGTGGCGACGTCTATCCGCTCGGTCACAACAGTTGGACACGCGACAACTACGGACCCATATACATCCCGCGCAAAGGCGACAAGATCATGATTACCGAGCAGAACTACTGGGTCTATAAGCGCATCGCCGACGCCTATGAGTTCAAGCCCATACAGATAGGCAAGGAGTATGAGTTCAGCATGGATTACTACTGGATGCAGGGCGACAACCGCCACAACTCGGCAGACAGCCGCTACTGGGGATTTGTGCCCGAAGACCATATCGTGGGACGGCCGGTATTCATATGGCTGAGCATCGACAAGGATACGCACTCTATCCGTTGGAACAGGCTTGGCAAAGCTGCCAAGCGTTAAATGGAGATCCGCCAAATATGGCGGATAGAGGACGATGATACTACCTACTGCATATTTGCCACCGCTTTCGTACATGCAGGCGCTGATGAGCGAGCCCGCCACGATAGAACAGATGGAGACGTTCGAGAAACAGACGTTCAGGAATCGTTGCCTGCTAAAAGTACAAAGTGACAAGGTACAAAGTACAAAGGATAATTTGATTCGGTTGACTGTGCCGGTGAAGAAGGTGGAACACAAGCAGTTGACACGCGACATCGAGATCAGTTACCAGACACGCTGGCAACACCAGCACTGGATAACACTCGTGAGCACCTACCAACATACGCCGTACTTCATGTACTTCGCCGACTACCTCAAGCCGTTCTACGAACGGGAATACCGATGGCTGATAGACCTGAACGACGAACTGAATGCGACGATAGCGAGTCTGCTGCGCAGACAGAGGCCTCAAAAAGTCGAAAGTCAACAGTCGAAAGTCGAAAGCAGGACACAAGATTGGAGCGGGCTGACATGGACGGACAAACATCCGTGGCAAACGGAGGAAAGCGTACTATGTACGCTATTTGATGAATTTGAAGATTCGAAAATTTGAAGATTCGAAGATTGAGAATGAAAGAGATAGATTGGAACATATTGGGATTTCATTATACCGAGCCGGAATATATCGTTCGGGCAGGGTTTCATGACGGCGTATGGGAAGAACCGTACGCCACGCAGGACAAGTACCTGCACCTGCACGTTTCCGCCACCTGTCTGCAATACGGACAGGAAGCCTTTGAGGGACTGAAAGCCTTTCGCGGCATAGACGGCAAGATACGTATCTTCCGCTGGCGGGAGAACGCAAGACGCATGGCACGCAGTGCGGAAGGACTGTACATGAAGCCTGTTCCCGAAGAGCTGTTCGGCAAGGCGATACGGCTCGCACTGGAGAAAAACATCGACCTTGTGCCGCCGTACGGGACGGGTGCCACACTCTATTTCCGTCCGTTGCTGATCGGCACGACGCCGCGCTTGGGCGTTGGTCCCGGACAGGATTTTGAGTTCATCGTTATCCCCTCGCCTATCGGTCCGTACTATCCGGGCAAGTTCCACTGCACGACATTCGTCGTCAACCGGCATGTGGATCGCGCGGCTCCGTTCGGAACAGGACAATTCAAGGTGGGCGGCAACTACGCCGCGTCGTTCCGCGCCACAGAGCCGGCACATGCGCAAGGCATGGACTGCCTGTTCCTGGACGCCAGGTACCACCGGTATATCGATGAGTGTTCGGCTGCCAATTTTATTGGCATAAAAAAGTTGAAAGTTGAAAGTTTTCAGTATGAATATTTAACTCCGCGGAGTAGTGCTATCCTGCCGAGCATCACGAACGACAGCCTGATGACACTGGCGAAAGAGATGGGAATGAAAGTGACACGACGTCATATCCGGCTGGAGGAACTGAGCGAGATGAGCGAAGCCGCAGCATGCGGAACAGCATGCGTGATATCGCCGATAGACAAAGTGATCGACCCCGAACGGGGCAAGACCTATTCGTTCGGAGCAGAGCCCGGACCCGTGCTGACAGAACTGTATCACGCGCTGAAAGACATACAGTACGGAAGAAGTGAAGACCGACATCACTGGTGTGAAGTAATTGAAAATTGAAAATAAAAAAACTATAAGTTATGTTTAAGAATCAACCCAAAGGATTGTTCGCGTTGGCACTTGCCAACACAGGCGAACGCTTCGGCTACTACACGATGTTAGCCGTCTTTGCGCTCTTCTTGCGCGCCAATTTCGGTCTGTCGGCAGGCTCGGCAGGCATGATCTATTCTTCGTTTCTCGGATTAGTGTATTTCCTGCCGCTGGTAGGAGGTATATTGGCCGACAAGATCGGTTACGGCAAGTGCGTGACGATAGGTATTATCGTCATGTTCCTCGGCTATCTGCTGTTAGCCATCCCGTTAGGCGGCATAGACGACGGCGCCGTCACACTGCCTATGGCGGCTATGTTTGCCGCGCTGGTGCTGATCAGTTTCGGAACGGGTCTGTTCAAGGGCAACCTGCAAGTCATGGTCGGCAACCTGTACGACGACCCGAAGTATGCCGACCGTCGCGATGCGGCTTTCTCGCTCTTCTACATGGCCATCAACATCGGCGCCATGTTTGCTCCGACAGCCGCTGTGAAAATCATGGCTTGGGCACAAGACGCACTGGGCTACAGCGTGAATGACAGTTACCACTTTGCCTTCATGGTTGCATGCGCATCGCTGGTACTGAGTATAGCTATCTACTACGCCTGCCGTCCGTGGTTCAAGCACGTGGAGCATACCGCCAAACAGCAAGCCGCAGCCGGACAAAAAGTGGAAGAGCTGACGCCGGAACAGACCAAGAAACGTATCGTGGCGCTATGTCTGGTATTCACCGTCGTACTGTTCTTCTGGATGGCTTTCCATCAGAACGGTCTGACGTTGACCTACTTCGCCAACGAGTTCGTCAACCCGGTTGTAACAGGTGTGCAGACGATGGCATTTGACATCATCAACCTGGTTGCTGTCGCCATATTGGTTTACGCGCTGTTCGGCATCTTCGGCGAAGGCACTGGCAAGGCAAAAACTAT